>JAAWIS010000139.1 GCA_022796475.1 Lachnospiraceae bacterium
ATGTGAATAAGTGCGGATTTCATATTGTGGAGTTTTATAATCCCGGTCACAAAGACCCTCATATGCCAATGGGGGAGGATGAGATGCCGGGGGGAGAGCTGCTTTTCCGGTTTGAAAAGGAAATGGGGATTCTTCAGAATCGTTAAGATGTCCTTCAGGTTTTATTAAGGAACTTTCGCTAGAATGGGATCATCAAAGAAAAGGAACTTTGAAAATTCAGAAAGCGAGGAATATAATTATGATGAAAAAAGGATTAGCGAGAGTATCTGTATTTATGATAGCAGCTGCTATAGCAGCGTCTGTTGCGGCTTGTACGCCTCAGGATAAGAAGAGTGGAGCAAAGAACCCGGCAGAAACAACGGTTCAGGCCAGAGTATCCAAAGAGAAGACGAAAAACCCAGGAAAGAAGAAGGATGAGAATGTCAAGATAGAGGTGCCAACGAAAGCAGTGGAAGCACCTGCCAAAACAGAAGAAGGGCCAACGGAGAAGGTAAAGGGACAGGGAGCAGGACCAGCCCAAGGGCCTGGTGTTAAAGAAACGGCTCCCAAGGCTCCAGCAGGCAATGGTGGGGCAAAACCGTCTGCGGAACCGTCCAAAGGTCAGACCGGAGAAAAAGCGCCTGAGGCTTCGGAGGGAGTAAAGGAACAGGATACCAAGAAGGATGATAAAAAATCCGCGGCCAATAAGAAGAAAGAGAATGGGAAAAAGACGAAGATTTCTCAGAAGAAATCGGACAGCGGGCAGAAAAAGAAGTCAGTGGAAAAGAAATCTGATAAGACGCAGGCCAGGAACAGTGGAAATGAGGAAACAGGCCAGAAGGGAAAACCGGCGGCATAAAAAAATAAGAGAGGAGAATCAGGCGGCACTTCTGAAGAGGAATGCCGCCTGAACCGTTAGAAAAGGTAAGAGAGGTGGATAACATTGAAATCTGTTTTTGACTATCTGGAGGAAACTGTACTTCAATTCCCGGAGAAAGAAGCGGTATACGATGGAAGACAGGGGTACACCTTTCGGGAGCTTCTTGGAATTTCCCAAAAGGTGGGGAGCATTCTTACAAGTATGTGCAGAAGGAGGAGTCCTGTGCCGGTTTTTATGGAGAAACGGGCTGAAACCATGGAGGTGCTTAGGTTTTACCGGATGCAGATGAAACCGGAGGATTATCTGTACGGTATGTTTACGTCCGGCTCCACAGGAATCCCCAAACTGGTGACAGTCAGCGGAGGGGCTGCGGTGGAATTTGCAGAAGAATTCATCAGCACCTTTTCGTTTCTTCCCCAGGATGTTATTGGAAACCAGGCTCCCTTTGATTTTGATGATTCGGTGAAGGATCTGTTGGTTTCTGTTTTCTGCGGATCCAGGCTGGTGCTGATCCCAAGCGTCATGTTTGCCACACCGCCGGCATTGCTTGATTATCTCTGTGAAAATCAGGTGGCGGAAGGACTTTGGAAAGTGTGAGGAATCGGCAGCGGTGCTGATTCAGAAAGATTAAGGCGTCTTTTAGAAATGAATAAGGAAATGGATTTAGTCGTCTGGGAAAGGAAAAATAGATAAAGGATATGGAAATTCCCTGGTTCAGAGGTTAGCGGAACGGGGAGTTTTTTGTGACTTTCCTCAGACTCGAATTGACAGACTCTATGACGGCGGTCAATCTGCCATACCAAATCCGTATTTTTGCAGCATAGCACTGTTTTGTGTGAAACACAACTTCATACAACAATTATTTTTCGAAAATTTAACAATAAAATCTTATGGAAATGGCTTAAAACATAGATTTTTTAAAATTTCAAGTTTTGGAAAGTGCCGAAAACCCGTTTCTGGGAAATGTTCTGATATAATCAATTTTACCCATTGATTTTTGTTGAAATTGCTTTATACTTATGGTGTTAGGCTCAAAGACATTGAGGGAAATATCGCAAAATGGCTTTGCGGGATGAGTTTGTTTGCGGATGAGCCGGTTAAAGTTAAAGAAAGGAAAGGTGGAAAAGATGAACAAAATGAAAAAGATGAACAAAGGGAAAGTATTGCTGGCGGCGGTTGTGGGAAGCTGCGTAATGGCGGGAAGCGCATTTGCAGGAGAATGGAAAACATCTTCCGGCGGATGGTGGTATCAGAATGATGACGGCAGTTATTTTGCCTCCGGCTGGCAGTGGATCAATGGAAAGTGCTACTATTTCGATCAAAACGGCTATTGCCTGCTCAATACGGTTACGCCGGATGGGTATTACGTGGATGAGAGCGGAGCCTGGATAGTGGACGGGGTGGTGCAGACGGCAGATCAGACAGCCGAATCGGAAACCGGAACGGATGCTTCAGGCATCTTTGCCCAAAGCGCCGGAACCTATTTCTTCAGCAGCGGCGCAGGCGGCTGGGGCACATCCCTGACCCTGAATGCGGATGGAAGTTTTGAAGGTTCATACCACGATTCGGATATGGGCAGCTCCGGAAAAGGGTATCAGGCAACCGTACATTATTCAAGTTTCAGTGGGCGGTTTAAAAACCCGGTGGCGGTAAACGATTATAGCTACAGAATGGAACTGGATGGTGAAGTGGTGGTAGACAGAAGCAAGGGAGATTATATTGAAAATAAAGTGCGTTATAAACTTGCTGATCCTTACGGCATGGAGGTGGGGCATGAGTTCTACCTTTACCAGCCTGGGGCGCCCATGTCTGAGCTTCCGGAAGATTTTATCAATTGGATTAGGATGTATGCAGGGAAGGCATCTGGAAGTTTGCCGTTTTACGGGATTTATAATGTAGAAGGCAGGTATGGGTTTGCTGGGGAGAAGTAGGTAGCGGAGTGTTTTCCAGATTATAGGAGTACGAAGTGCGGAACAATCTGATATCATAGCAGTCAAAAATCTTTTGCTCCCAATATTAAGTGGTTTTTGCAGGAAAGCAGTCTGTGTAAACAGCATATACCTTTCTGCTCTGTGTGCATAAAAACGGGCCGCGCATACCTCCTGCGCGGCTCGTTTCAACTAAGTTTCAGGTAATCCCGATCAGGCTTCCGGCTATCAGCAGGATCATGCCCCCATACCGCGTCGATCATAGCCAAGGGACTTCCATAACAAAATGCCTCCCCGATTCCTGTGATGCCTTTGTCTGTTTCGACCTTCACCCAGAGTGCTTATCTGGCTCTGCAGACGGACATGGCATTACTTATAACCAGACATCCCACCGCAGCCCAATTGTCTTTACATCGATGATCTTCATGCTGTTTTCCCTCCTGCAAATGTACGTTTTTTGTAAAATTATTATAAATCCCGGCACCTAAAAAAGACAAATTATTAAAATAGACAGTGGAAATTAGTAAAAAAATGCAGAAGAACAAAATATTAAAAAAATATTAAGATTTTACTATGTTTGATAAGAATGTTGTTTTTGGGGTGCTGCCAGGTATTCTAGCAGATAATCTAGACTGGCGCAATAAACTAATATAATACACAATAAAATAGTTATCAGCCTATTTTCTGTTGGAGAAAAGACGGAATGTTTCCATTTTTTGCTGTGAACTCTACGATTCGTAGGTTGCGGGGAGAAAGCGCAGGCAGTATGATGTGATTAGGTTCAGGAAGAGGGGTGCTTAAAAGATGGGTTATGTAACAGGAAAGACCATAAAGGAATTAAGAGAAAAAAGGAAGATCACACAGAGGGAACTCTCAGAAAAGATTGGCGTGAGTGATAAGACAATATCAAAATGGGAAACAGAAAGAGGATTTCCGGATATCGGGATTATCGAGGAACTTGCAAAAGTACTGGGTGTTTCCATTGCGGAACTGCTGACAGGCGATCTCAGGGAGAATGGGAATCAGTCGGCAAATATGCGAAAGATGTGTTTTTATGTCTGTCCGATTTGTGGGAATATCATCACATCTGTGGGACACGGTTCTTTTTCTTGCTGCGGGATCACTTTGCCGGAAGTAGAAGCTGAAAAAAATGATGGGAACCATTCCATCTGTGTGGAAACGGTGGATAATGAACATTCCATAACGATCAGCCATCCTATGGAAAAGGGACATTATATTTCTTTTATTGCTTATGTGACATCGGATGCTCTGGATCTGGTAAAACTTTATCCAGAGCAGGGGATATGCGTGCGGTTCAGAAAAAAAGGACATGGCCTTATTTTTGCATATTGTAACAGGCATGGAATGTTTAAAACAACAGTTTGATTTATGACTGTTATGGGGCATCTCTTCGGAGATGCTTTTTTTCTTTATAGGATTAGGGTGCCAAAAGGGTGTGACGCACCCGCTCTCCAGCGCAAGAATCCGATTCATCGGACTCTTTTTTATCTCTTTTTTATGGCGTGTATGAAGCTGGAGGATATTACGTCAGGCAGTTATCTGTTCTAAGTTGTATGCGGGTTTTGCTATTACATGTGTGCATCTGCCCTTCTGAAAATTCATCATTTTTATTTTTGTCGGCAGATTCCGGCAGTAAACTTATTGAGTATACTGAGAAAATGACCTATTTATGTATAAGACGAAATCACATAAATGTTTGCCGCATTGCCAAGTGGTGAATTCAATTTCTATTGAGGAAAAGGGGACGCTATGATAGAATAAGTATAAAAATCAGATGAAAAAATTTGTGAGGTATCATAGATGAAATATAATCAAATGATAATATTAAAAAATGGTATAGAATGCTGTTTAAGAAATGGAACGGAATGTGATGGACAGGCTGTATTTGATAATTTTAATTTGACACATGGAGAAACCGATTATTTACTTACCTATCCAGACGAGAACCATTTCGATGTGATTCAGGAGAGCCAATTTCTAAAAGAGAAATCTGAAAGTGAATATGAAATCGAAATAGTCGCTGTAGTTGATCGTACAGTTGTAGGAACCGCCGGAATTGAAGCGATAGGTAAAAAATACAAGATACGGCACCGCGCTGAATTTGGTATTAGTGTTGCTAAAGAATTTTGGGGACTGGGGATTGGACAGGCGTTAACTACAGCGTGCATTGAATGTGCAAGGGTTGCGGGGTATATTCAACTTGAACTGAATGTGGTTGCTGACAATTCAAGAGCATTATCCATGTATAAAAAGGCTGGATTTGTTGAATATGGTAGAAATCCTAAAGGTTTTTATTCTCGAACAGCAGGATTCCAAGAAGTTATTTATATGAGATTGGAATTGTGATAAACGTATAAATTCCAGTTTATCTACTAACTGTTCTAACTTTCCTTAATTTTGAAGGCTTTGCGGTATGCCTAATCTCAAAATATGTATCCTTTTCCCTTGTTTTTGCCCTTATCAGCAAGCTACAAGGGAAAGTTTTTCTTATTCAGTTTTTATTGCTTAACTCATTCCCACAACCTTATCCAATAGCTTTGCGGAATCCCGCTTCGCCTCCCTTGTGGCGTGTGCATAGACATTCATTGTAGTGCTTACGTCCGAATGTCCTAAAAGTTCCTGCACGTCTTTTGGCTGCGCCCCGTTTGATAAC
>JAAWIS010000027.1 GCA_022796475.1 Lachnospiraceae bacterium
GGCCGCAGGAGAGGAAAGTCCGGGCTTCACAGGGCAGGATGCCAGATAACGTCTGGTGGAGGCGACTCCAAGGAAAGTGCAACAGAAATATACCGCTGCAGTGTGCAGTAAGGGTGGAAAGGCAGTGTAAGAGACTACCGCCTGCCTGGTAACAGGCAGGGCTCTGTAAACCCCATCCGAAGCAAGACCAAACAGGAAGCATAAGGCGGCCCGTCTGCTTCCGGGTAGGTTGCTTGAGGCTGCTGGCGACAGCAGCCCTAGATAGATGGCCATTCAACGACATAACCCGGCTTATCGCCTTGCTCATTTTTTAATCGATTTTAATTGTTCATTAGAATACTGCAGCGGAGAAGAAGATGGAACACGAAATTACAGGACATACTACATTGATTGGCCTTTTGGGAAGTCCGGTAGGCCATTCAAAATCACCTATGATGCATAATGAGGCGTTTCAGGCATTAGGACTGGACTATTGTTATCTGGCCTTTGATGTGCAGGAAGCGAATTTAAAGCAGGCTGTAGACGGGTTAAAAGTTTTAGGAGCCAGAGGGATGAATGTTACAATGCCTTGTAAAAATGCCATTGTTTCTCTCTGCGATCGGCTGTCACCGGCGGCCCAGATTAGCGGTGCAGTCAATACCATAGTAATTGAAGAAGATAAAAGGATTACAGGGCATACCACAGACGGCGCTGGCTTTTTCTTGTCCTGCAGGGAAGAGGGCTTTGAAATAAAAGGGAAGAAGATGGTGATTTTAGGTTCCGGCGGTGCGGGAACAGCTATATTGGTGCAGGCTGCCCTGGACGGAGCGGAGGAAATCTCAGTATTTACCAGAAGCAGCAGTGCGTTTGCAGCGAGAACCCATCAGGTGGCAGAAAAGCTCAGAGAACAGACAAAATGCAGGATTCAGATATGCGAATATCAGGATTCCTTGCTAAAGCGCGAAATCCAAAGCAGCCAGCTTCTGGTAAATGCTACTAATGTGGGCATGGCGCCTAAGGTATCGGAATGCCTGATTCCAGATGCTTCTTATTTGCATCCGGAACTTACGGTAGCGGATATCATTTATAATCCAAAGGAAACCCGTCTGATAGCAATGGCAAAAGAAGCCGGATGCCGGGCATTTGGAGGAAGTTATATGCTGCTGTACCAAGGGGCAGAGTCGTTCCGGCTTTGGACAGGGAAGGAAATGCCGGTAGAATTGATAAAAAAGAAAATGTTTCAGTACCCCCATGCCCTGCTTAGGGCATCACCATGAATGAAAGGGGTTCCTGTAACCCTCCGGGAGGATGTGCAGAAAACGGGTATGGAAGATATCGCTTCGCGGCCCCGTTTTCGCACAGCTTGGCGACGGGGCGCCAAGCTTTCACAGTACCCCCCATGCCCTGCTTAGGGCACCACCATGAATGAAAGGGGTTCCTGTAACCCTCCGGGAGGATGTGCAGAAAACGGGTATGGAAGTTGCCGCGTTGCGGCCCCGTTTTCGCACAGCTTGGCGACGGGGCGCTGAGCTTTTACAATAATTATAAGAAGCAAATGATGGAAGCAGCTTTAAGAGGCAGACTGTTTCCGTATATAAAAAGCTTCTGCCATGTATCTTAGAACTATCAAGAGAATACATGACAGAAGCTTTTATTTTTATAGGAAATAGCTTCCTATAAAGCAATAACCCTCCGGGGGATGCGCACTTCGCGCTTAAGGAAACTGTCTGCTGGCGCAGACGCGCTCCGGCGCGCGAGTCCGATGTATCAGACTCTTTGTTCCTACATTTTACCGCTGTACTTTTCCTCACAGTACATACAGCGGTACGTTTCCGTCTTTTCGTCTGCCAGGTAAAAGACATCTGGCAGTTCCTGCTCAATGGAAGTAATGCAGCGGGGATTTTTACAGTGAATTACATTGGTGATTTTTTTGGGCAGCTTTAACGCCTGCTTTTCTACGATTTTGTTGTCACGGATAATATTTACAGTAATGTTGTGATCGATATATCCTAAGACCTTCAAATCGATTTTATCCAGTCCGCCTTCGATTTTAATGATATCTTTCCGCCCCATCTTGCTGCTTCTGGCATTTTTTATGATGGCAACCTGGCACTCCAGCTTGTCAAGGCCTAAATGGTAATAGATGTCCAGGCTTTTTCCTGCTTCAATATGGTCCAGTACAATTCCTTCATTTAATCCGCTGATATTTAACATGGCTGCTGCACCTCCAATAATTTCATAATCAGAGCCATACGAACATAGACTCCGTACTGTGCCTGTTTAAAATAGGCTGCCCTTGGATCCTTGTCCACTTCAACTGAAATTTCATTTACGCGGGGCAAAGGATGAAGAATAAACATATCCTCTTTTGCCAGCTTCATTTTTTTCGGCGTCAGGATATAGCAGTCCTTTAACCTGATGTAGTCCTCTTCATTAAAGAAGCGTTCCCGCTGAACCCTGGTCATATAGAGGATATCCAGTTCCGGAAGCGCTTCATCCAGGTTTCCAAGTTCTTTAAATTCAATATTCTTTGCCCGCAGCACATCTTCCCGGATGTATTCCGGAACACGAAGCTCAGGGGGAGAAATCAGGATAAATTTAATATCCGGATACCGAACCAGTGCATTGATTAAAGAATGAACAGTACGGCCAAATTTTAAATCGCCACATAATCCTACAGTCAGATGGTTTAGGCGCCCTTTTAGGGAATGGATGGTCAGCAAGTCTGTTAAGGTTTGGGTGGGATGCTGGTGGCCGCCGTCCCCTGCATTGATAACCGGGATAGTGGAGTGAAGAGATGCAACTAATGCAGAACCTTCTTTTGGGTGGCGCATAGCACAGATATCTGCATAACAGGAGATTACTCGTATGGTATCAGCAATACTTTCACCTTTAGCAGCAGAGCTGGAATCAGCAGAAGAAAAGCCAAGAACGCTTCCGCCCAGACTCAGCATAGCTGATTCAAAGCTTAACCGTGTCCGGGTACTAGGTTCGTAAAAGCAGGTTGCCAACTTTTTGCCGTCGCAAACATGTGCATACTTGGAAGGGTTTTTTTCAATGTCATCGGCCACAGCCAGCAGTTCATCGATTTCCTCCACCGTAAAGTCTAATGGGTTCAGTAAATGTCTCATGATAGCCTCCTTCGCATTCATGCTTCATAACGATCTGAATTCTAATCTTACCCATTATAAAGCATTTGATCTGATATTTCCACCTCTTTTTTATGGTGTAAGGAATATTTAATGAAGTTTAAGAAAAAAGTGCACTCCAGAAAGCCTCCATATGGTATAATTTTCACGAAAGCAGACGAAAAACAAAATGTAAGAGGTGATAAGATGGAGTATCCCCCGGTTATGATTCGGGTTAAAAACCTTTACAAAATATATAAAGTTGGCGAAAGTAAGGTCCGCGCTTTAAACGGCGTGGATTTTACCCTGTACAAGGGTGAATTCTGTGCTATTGTAGGTACATCCGGTTCCGGAAAATCTACCTTGCTGAATATGCTGGCAGGATTGGAAAAACCTACAAAGGGTGAAATCGAAATTGCGGGAAAGCGGATCGAAAAACTTTCTGAAAAAGAGCTGGTAACATTCCGAAGAGAGAAAGTAGGGTTTATTTTTCAATCCTATAATTTGCTGAATACTATGAATGCCATTGAAAATGTAGCCCTTCCTCTGTCTTTTCGGGGAATGAAGCGGAAGGATCGGCTGGCGCGTGCAAAGAAGTATATGGATTTGGTAGGTGTAGGCAAACAGGCAAATCATATGCCAAACCAGATGTCCGGCGGTCAGCAGCAAAGAGTGGGGATTGCCCGGGCTTTGGCGGTAAATCCTCAAATTATATTTGCGGACGAGCCTACGGGAAATTTGGATTCTAAAACTACAATGGAAGTGCTGAAGCTGATGCAGAAGATAGTAAGAGATCAGAAGCAGACTTTGGTTATGGTTACACATGATAATAATCTGGCTTCTTATGCAGACCGAAGGATTCGGATCATTGACGGAAAGATTGTCAGTATCGAAGAGGGAGCCATAGAAGCCGGGGAAGAAAATGGAAATCAGGGAGGAATGGCAACATGAAGAAACGAAATACATTTAAGGGGCTGATAGCAGCAGCGGCTGTTTTTATTATGATTTGCAGTATGCTGCCGTGGTGCAGTTTCTGCACAATGGCGGCATATGAGAATGTATTGGACGGCCGGTTGTACAGCAATGATTTTTTGGTAATTAAAAAGGATCCTTCCGGTAAGGTTGGAAAGGTAATGAGCATTCCGGTAACCATTGAAGCACCTTATGACATGGAAGATGTGTGGATTGGACTTTCCAGGGATGTAGATGCCTTTTACGTAATGCCTGAGGATGGCGGAGAAGTTGCAGGGCTGCAGAATAATTTTCCATTTGAAATCAGCGAAAATACGTTTGAACCGCGTAAAGTAGGGGATTTAAAAGAAGGGCGCTCAAAAACAGTAACCTTATCCGCCAGAGTACGCCGGGATATGAAGGAAGGCTACTACTGCATCCCTATTGCAATCTACCGGGGAGGCAAAGACGGTTCAGAGGAAACCGATTTTATGAATGTGTGGATTTCCACGTCTTCTTCTACCTCTGATTCGGAATCTTCTGACGATACTACAGAAGAAATTGCCTTTGCACTGGGAGAAGGCCAGTCGACCCCCTACGGAACCTATCCGAATGTAATGAATTTTTCAATTAACCTGCGAAATAAAAGCCGGATGCCTGCTTATGATGTTACGGTCAGCATGGTGTTAAATAAAAACAGCGAAGAATTTCCGTTTATGATTCTTGACGGCAATTATGACCGCTATTTCGATGAAATTGAGTCCGGGCAGACGGTGGAACTGCAGTACAGCATGGCAATCCGCGAGGAAAGTTATACCGGATTTTATCCGATTAAATTTAAAATTACATATCGGGAAAGCTTAGACGGGGATAAAAAGATTGCAGAAGGACCTGGGGCGTTCCAAAATCCTTCTACTGGGGAAACTATAAGCAGTGATACCAGTGTTCAGTCAAAAGACTATGAATTTTATGTACATATTACCAGCAAAGAAAAAGAAGATTCTCTTGGAGATTTTAATGAAAATGATCGGACCAGAGCCAGGATCATCGTAGACAGTTTTCGAACAGAGCCGGAAAAAATTATGGCCGGGGAAGAATTTGAAATGATTCTGGTTATGAAAAATGCTTCTGCTCAGGTTGCAGCCAGCAATATTTTATTTACCCTGGAACCGGAAAAAGTAGAAAACGCCTCAGTATTTTCCACAGAATCCGGATCGTCTTCAGTTGTAGTGAATTCTCTGGGAGCCGGGGCATCCACAGAGATTCGAATGAAATTTTTGTCGAAGGCCGGCATTGATCAGCGCTCCTATACTATGACCATTAAAGAGAAGTATGACAGCCCGGAATTTAAAAACGCAGAGGAAAGCGTTACAGTGGATATTCCCATTTACCAGCAGTCCCGCTTCAGCACCAGCACATTTGAGATTATGCCAGATTCCATTGAGGTTGGCGGTGAAACCAATATTATGTTTGGGATTAATAATACCGGGCGTATTCAGCTCTATAACGTAAATGTCCGGTTTGAAGCCGATTCGATCCGGACGAATGAGGCATATGTAGGAAACATAAAACCAGGAGAAACCGGGAATGTAGATGTGATGATTACCGGGGAAGCGCCTACAGAAGATGATGGAAAGATAAAGGTATTGATTTCCTATGAAGATGAGAATGGCGAAGTAACAGAAACGGAAAAAGAGCTTAGCTTATTTGTGTCGGAACCTGTGATGGAAGAAGAATGGATGCTGGATGGTATGGAAGGCATGGAGAATATGGAAGGCATGGAAACAGGAATGCCTGCAGGTATTGCCGGCTGGCTTGCTGATCCGGTGAAAAAGAAAATACTGATTGCGGGAGCGGCTGCTTTGGCAATCGCGCTGCTGGTTGGAATTCGTATGTTTATAAAACATAAGAAACAGAAAAGAAAGCAAAAGGAAGAGGAAGAAGGAATCGAAGATGAAATTTCATGATCTGCTGATTATGAGTATCAATAACCTTCGCCGAAGAAAGCTTCGTACCATTTTAACTGTTCTAGGCGTAGTAATCGGCACGGCCTCTATTGTAGTTATGGTTTCACTGGGAATCGGTTTAAACGAGTTAACCACTGAGCAGATTGCTTCTTATGGAAGCCTGACTACAGTGGAAGTATATTCCAATTCACGGTGGAATTATGACAGTTCTGATTCGAAATCAGAACCGGATTATATTACGGATGATGTAATCAGGGAATTAGGCAGGATTCCCCATGTAAGCGGGGTATCCCCTGTCCTTTCTGTGGATGTGATGATGACCCAGGGCGCGTATCAGGCTTATGCGGAATTGTGCGGTGTCAGCGAAGCGTTTTTAAAGGAAATTCCCATTAAAGAAGGGGAGCTTCCTACCGCTCAGGATAAGGAACTGCGGATGGTAGTGGGAAATATGGTGCATACTAGTTTCTACAATTCCAAAACTGGTTCAAGCTACTGGGATACATTGGAAATTCCTGTGGATTTTATGAATAAGCCCTTATATGTTATATACGATACAGACGCATATTTTGCCTCTCAAGGTGTTTCAGAAAGTGGAAATACGGTAAAACCGCCTAAGAAATATATGATTCATACGGCTGCACTGGTAGAAGGCGGAGCAGAAGAGTGGAATAACTACAGCTATGAAATTTATGTGGAAATCAGCCAGCTTCAGGAACAGTTAAAACGGATTTTCAAAAAAAAGCCTATTCCCGGGCAGCCTACGAATAAAAAGGGAAAGGCCCTTCCTTATTTAGTATATAATTCTGCCAGAGTATTTGTAGATGATATGAATCATGTAACAGAGGTACAGAAAGCGATTACGGATCTGGGGTATGAAGCAAACAGCAATATGGAGTGGCTGGAACAGTCCAAACAGCAGTCCCAGATGGTACAGGCCGTATTAGGCGGAATCGGGGCGGTATCCTTATTCGTAGCTGCCATAGGCATTGCCAATACTATGATGATGTCTATTTATGAGCGTACAAAGGAAATTGGCGTTATGAAAGTTCTTGGCTGTGATATGAGGAATATACGGGATATGTTTCTGATGGAATCCGGATTTATAGGATTTATGGGAGGAATTGCAGGTCTGCTGCTCAGTGTGTTTATTTCCGCAGCAGTAAATCATTTTGTAGGCGGCGAAGCCCTGACCGGGACAGCCGGAGATCTGTCCCGGATCCCGCTGTGGCTAAATTTGGCAGCACTTGGCTTTGCAGTTTTCGTAGGGATGGCAGCAGGATTTATTCCGGCTACCAGAGCCATGAAATTAAGTCCCTTAGCAGCAATCCGGAATGAATAGCAAAAATAAAGCTTGCGGTTTTTATCGGGATCCTTTATGATAGGAATATAGGACGTGCAACTGGCGGATAGTGGAAAAAACCACAGGGAGCACGTGCAGATAAACAGCCGACCGCCTGGGCACCTTATGTTTGGCATGCCCAGGCGGTTTTTTACGGCTTACAGGAACCTCCTAGAGTGTGTCTGAACAGAGAAAAGTTTTGCAGTTACCATTGAACTGAGAGAAAGGAGAATCAGGATGCAGAAGCTTTCGTTGGCAGAAGAATTAAAAAATAATTCTTATCCGGGAAGGGGGATAGTAATCGGTAAATCTGAAAATGGCTTACAGGCAGTTACCGCCTATTTTATTATGGGGCGCAGTGAAAACAGCCGGAACCGTATATTTGTAGAGGATGGGGAGGGGATCCGCACTCAGGCATTTGATCCCTTAAAAGTAACCGATCCCAGCTTGATCATTTATTCCCCGGTACGTGTTTTGGGGAATAAAACCATTGTAACTAACGGCGATCAGACGGATACCATCTATAAAGGGATGGACAGACAGATGACGTTTGAACAGTCTTTAAGAAGCCGTGAATTTGAACCGGATGATCCTAATTTTACTCCCAGGATTTCCGGCATTATGCATATTGAAAATGGAACCTATAATTATGGAATGTCCATTTTAAAGAGCAGCAATGGGAATCCTGAAAGCTGTCTTCGCTATACCTTTGCTTACGAAAATCCGGCAGCCGGGGAAGGACGATTTCTTCATACATACATGAAGGATCAAAATCCTTTGCCCAGTTTTGAGGGAGAACCGAAATTAGTAGGGATTTCTGGTGATATTGATTCATTTACTAATCTCATTTGGGAAAGTTTAAATTCGGAGAATAAGGTTTCTCTGTTTGTACGGTTTATTGATATCGCCACTGGAACTTATGAAACCAGAATTGTTAATAAGAATGGTTAAAAGGAGTGTAGGTTTATGAACGAACTGGAATTAAAATATGGCTGTAATCCCAATCAGAAACCTTCCAGAATTTTTATGAAGGAAGGTATGGATCTGCCTGTCACAGTCCTAAGCGGACGTCCCGGATATATTAATTTTTTGGATGCCTTTAATGGATGGCAGTTAGTAAAAGAATTAAAGGACGCTACCGGACTTCCGGCTGCAACCTCGTTTAAACACGTATCGCCTGCAGGTGCAGCGGTAGGACTTCCTTTGGATCCGGTATTAAAAAAGATATACTGGGTAGACGACATGGGAGAATTATCACCTCTCGCCTGTGCCTATGCAAGGGCCAGAGGTGCAGACCGAATGTCTTCTTTTGGTGATTTTATAGCTCTTTCTGATGTATGCGATGTATCAACTGCAAATATTATTAAGCGGGAGGTTTCTGACGGCGTAATAGCTCCAGGTTATGAGCCAGAGGCTTTGGAAATTTTAAAAGCAAAGAAAAACGGAAATTATAATGTTATACAGATTGATCCGGATTACAAGCCAGAGCCTATCGAACGGAAGCAGGTATTTGGAATTGTATTTGAGCAGGGGCGAAATGAGCTGGTTATTAATCGGGAACTGCTTTCCAATGTAGTGACAGAGAACAAAGAAATTCCGGATTCCGCTAAAATTGATTTGATGATCTCATTAATAACATTAAAGTACACCCAGTCGAATTCTGTGTGCTATGTAAAGGGCGGACAAGCTATTGGTATTGGGGCAGGGCAGCAGTCCAGGGTTCACTGTACCAGGCTGGCGGGACAAAAGGCTGATAATTGGTTTCTCCGCCAGGCACCGAAGGTATTAGAGCTGCAGTTTGTAGATGGAATTAAGCGGGCAGACCGGGACAATGCCATTGACGTTTACATTGGTGAAGAATATATGGATGTGCTGGCAGACGGAGTATGGGAAAAGACGTTCCGGGTGAAGCCTTCTGTATTTACCAGAGAAGAGAAGCAGGCGTGGCTCAGCAAAATGCAGGATGTGGCACTTGGCTCCGATGCATTTTTCCCCTTTGGCGATAACATTGAGCGGGCACATAAAAGCGGCGTAAAATACATAGCTGAGCCAGGCGGCTCTGTAAGAGATGATCAGGTAATTGAAACCTGCAATCAATATAACATTGCCATGGCGTTTACGAAAATCCGGCTGTTCCATCATTAATAGAAAAGGTTATCTTTCATTTTCATAGGAGGAAGTGAAACATGGGGTTAGTTTATGCTCAGGGAAATCGAGAGTATCATATTGGGGTAGCGCCAGGAGAAGTGGGACGTTACGTAATTCTTCCGGGGGATCCGGGAAGATGTGAGAAAATAGCAGCTCATTTTGAAAATCCTGAAAAAGTGGCTCAGAACCGGGAATATGTAACGTTTACAGGAATGCTTGAGGGCCAGAAGGTTAGCGTAATGTCTACCGGAATCGGCGGACCTTCGGCTTCTATTGGTCTGGAAGAACTGATCCACTGCGGGGCGGATACATTTATCAGGGTGGGAACTTCCGGGGGAATGCAGCCGGAAGTTTTAGGCGGAGATGTGGTAATTGCCACAGGAGCGATCCGGTTTGAAGGAACCAGCAGAGAGTATGCGCCTATGGAGTACCCGGCTGTGGCTGATTTTACAGTAACAGAAGCGTTAAAAGAAAGTGCCAAAACCCTTGGCCTTTCTTATCATCTGGGGGTGGTTCACTGTAAGGATAATTTTTACGGGCAGCACTCCCCTGATACCATGCCGGCAGCCTATGAATTAAACCAAAAGTGGGATGCATGGCTGAAATGCGGAGCCTTAGCTTCTGAAATGGAATCTGCCGCCCTTTTTATTGCAGCAAGTGTTCGCCGGGTGCGCTGCGGCAGTGTACTATTAGTGGTAGCAAACCAGACCAGACGCGCTATGGGACTTCCCGATCAGCAGGTTCATGACACGGAAGCGGCAATTAAAGCAGCAGTGGAAGCAATTCGGAATTTAATCCGGAAGGAAAAGGCATGACAAAAAATATAACGGAAAATTAACGGAAAACAGAAAAAAAGAAGTGTTATTTTTTGAAATATGTGCTATAATCATTTTATATCACAGAGAAATTGCTAAGTTTTCTGTGATGTCAAATGCTCCGCTTATAGATATGCTGCAGCAAAGTGGAGTGATACGGTGAAGCTGGATCCCTGCAGGCAATTGCCTCACTGAATGAGATCCATTTTCCCAATAAAATTTCTTTCATAATAAAAGGGAGTAGCTTCCACATATTGTGGATTCTTTGGCGTCAGAACGATTGCTTGATGGGCCTAGGCCTGACAGGGATCCGCCGGGAATTGAAATAGCAAGACTTTTATTACAGGACGTTTCGTTGCCCTGTAATAAAAGTCTTTTTTTATAGGAAATTACGTCCTATAAAGCAAAAACCCTCGGGGGGCACTTCGCGCCTAAGGAAACTGTCTGCTGGCGCAGACGCGCTCCGGCGCGAGAGTCCGGTAAGCCGGACTCTTTATACTTCCCTTTTCACACCACTTCAGAAAGGAAGGTAATGTATGGAGTATTTATTAGAAGGAATCAGAAATGTAACTTGGCAGCAGCTTATTATGTATGGAATCGGGATTTTCCTGATTTGGCTGGCTGTGAAAAAGGAGTATGAACCCTCACTTTTGCTGCCTATGGGATTTGGGGCAATTTTAGTAAACTTGCCTTCCAGCGGAGTGATAAATCAGGTAATGTCAGGCGTAGGGGAGATTAACGGAATTATCCAATGGCTTTTCGAAGTCGGGATAGAGGCAGCGGAAGCAATGCCTGTACTGCTGTTTATCGGGATAGGGGCAATGATTGATTTTGGCCCGCTTTTATCGCAGCCCATTATGTTTCTCTTTGGCGCTGCTGCCCAGTTCGGAATCTTCTTTGCAATCAGCGCAGCCGCTTTAATGGGATTTGATTTAAAGGATGCCGCATCCATTGGAATTATCGGTGCAGCAGACGGACCTACTTCGATTTTAGTATCTCAAATCCTTCATTCAAAATATGTAGGAGCAATTGCTGTGGCGGCTTACTCCTATATGGCTCTAGTGCCGATTGTGCAGCCTTTTGCTATTAAGCTGGTTACTACAAAAAAGGAACGGACTATCCATATGGAGTATCAGCCTGGAAGCGTATCCAAATCTATGAGAATTGCATTTCCTGTGATTGTTACTATTATTGTAGGGTTTATTGCTCCAGCTTCTGTGGCGCTGGTTGGCTTTCTGATGTTTGGAAACTTGCTTCGGGAATGCGGCGTTTTAAAAAATCTGTCGGATACCGCTCAAAATGATTTGGCTAACTTGATTACATTGCTTTTAGGCATTACGATTTCCTTTAGTATGCAGGCAGAGGCCTTTGTAAATAAGGAAACGATTATGATAATGGCAATCGGGCTTTTGGCTTTTGTATTTGATACTATTGGCGGGGTAATGTTTGCAAAGTTTGTAAACTTGTTCCGGAAAAACAAGCTGAATCCGATGATTGGCGCTGCGGGAATTTCTGCATTCCCCATGTCGTCCCGTGTAGTTCAAAAACTGGCAGCCCAAGAAGAGCCAGGGAATATTATCCTGATGCATGCGGCAGGCGCAAATGTATCAGGGCAGATAGCATCCGTTATTGCAGGAGGGATTGTAATTAATCTGGTAAGCCAGTTTTTATAGTTTTCAGTCAGAATATATTATTATAACAAGGAGGACTGTTTATGTACGATAATTTTTTGATCTCTCTTGAGATTATGATGAAAGGAATGGGCGGTATTTTTGCGGCCTGCCTGATCATTATGGCAGCAGTATGGATTATGGGAAAAATAAGCAGTAAAAAATAATTATTAAATTTCTGTAAAAGTTTTGTTTCCTCTTTCTTTTTAAATTGTTTAGTAGTAAGATAGCAGCGTATATCTTAAATTACAGGGAGGAAATAAACATGAAAAGAAAAGCATTGCTGATTGGATGTGCCACTGCTGCCGCAGTAATAATGGCAGGATGCGGAGGAAAAGCATCGGATACGGCAGTAACCACAGAAGCTGCCAGTGAGGGGACTGCAGGTGTCAGTGAAGAAGAAACTGTAGATGAGGCAGCGTTAGAAGAGCTGGAAGGAGATCTCTATAATGCGTATATTGAGATTAATAATGACATGGTAGATCGGTTTGATGAAGTAATTGCCAGCTATTTTAAATATGTGGATTTTCAGGAGGAATTTACCCTGCTGGATGATGACTATTGGTGTTTATCTATGACTAGTTCATTTTATGACCAGATGGAAACAGCAAATGAACTTCTTAGCCAAAAGCAGGAGAAGGACGAACTGGATCAGTCCTTCCTGGCTCTGTATCCGGTAATGAAAGAACTGGCAGAAACCCTTGATGAAGTATATGATTATACGGATTTAGAGTCCTATAAAGATGACGAGTATGCTAAGGGAAAAGAACTGCATGCTGTTATCTGGAAAGACTATGAAGAATATGAAACCTTAGGTCAGGACTTTTTGGACAAACTGGGCGCAAAAGCAGATCAGCAGAATACTGAAAATTTAGAAAAGCTGAAAGAAGAAGGACTGGAGGCTACTTATGCATTTAATGTACTAATTAATACGGCTCAGGAGATACAGAGTGCGATTTATGACCAGGAGATAGATGATTCCCAGGTAATAAATCTGGATATTGAGGCCCTTCAGCCGCTGTATGATCAGTATGTAGAAAATGTACAGACTTGTCTGGATTATTTAGCAGACGAAGATGCCATGTACAAGGAAGGCTATCCAACAAATTCTGCTTATTACCATTCGTTTGAATCTTCTATCCGGGATTCGAAAAAGGATTTAACCGATTTGTTTGAGCGTGTCAGAAACCAGGAAGCAGTAGATGAATTTCACCTAGACTTTGCATTCCCTGATGATGGAACCATCCGAAAATTTGAAGATTCCATATCTGCAATTATTGACGACTATAATAAGCTAATAAGTTACTAATTTCCGGAAATTACATCAATTCCTCAAAAAATTCTTTCAAAATTTCCCAGCAGGCTGATGCAAAAAAAGACATTTTGCTCATTTGAAAAGATGTAGGAAACGCCTGCTGGGAATTACAGATCTTCACTGTTATCCGGTATATAGGTTGCTATATCAGAAAGATCATTGCATTGAAGAATGCGGCACAGCATGTCTAACGTACTGGTATAAACCACCTGATTATGCTTTAATCGATGGATTTGTGCCCGGCTGATGCCGTGTTCTTTATATAAACGGTTCTGGGAAATCCCCTTTTCTTTCAGTACATCCCACAATTTATTATATACTATCATAGAATTCTCACAATCTAAAAAAGAAATTCTTGCATTTCTTTCATTATCCCATTATTATGAATAGGAAAGAAGTTTCCGCATTCGGAGGTACTTGCGGAAAGAAGTGAACTGCTAGTTAAATGACATTTGCGGTGAAATATAGTAAAATAGTATCAGCTTAGATCACTCTGTCAGGTAACCTTCATTTTCTGTACTGTGAAAGCTTGGCGCTCCGTCGCCAAGCTGTGGGAAAACGGGGCCGCGAAGCGGCATCTTCCATGCCCGTTTTCTGCACATCCTCCCGGAGGGTTCACAGGAACCCCTTTCATTTATGGTGATACCCTAGCGGGGCATGGGGGTTACTGTGAAAGCTTGGCGCCTCGTCGCCAAGCTGTGGGAAAACGGGGCCGCAACGCGGCAACTTCCACTCCCGTTTTCTGCACATCCTCCCGGAGGGTTCACAGGAACCCCCTTTCATTTATAGTGGTGCCCTAAGCGGGGCATGGGGGGTTACTGGAACACTGCTGTATATGGAATACCGCAACATAGTTGGAAAACCTGGATTCAGACAGTCTGCCAGAGGATGAAGTTTCATAGAGTGCTCTCATAATAAAGGGGGTGGAACAAATGATTTCAACTAAGGAAACCGGAAAACGGATCCGAAAGCTTTTGGCAGACGGAGGGATATCTGTTCGGGAAGTTCAGGAAAGAATGGGACTGGAAAGCTCCCAGGCGGTTTATAAGTGGCTTCATGGAAAATCACTGCCGACACTTGAAAATACACTGCTTCTCAGTAGAATGCTAGGTGTAAACATGGAGGAGCTGTTAATTGGCTCCCCAAAAGAGGATAGGTTAAAGCCGCCTGTTTATCTTTTCGAAATTGGCAGTCCTGGAGCAGACAAAAAACGGTATGCTGTGTATCAGCAGGAGCTGTCCCGAAAAGTTTTGACAGGAGAAGCCGACAGGAAACTGATTCGGCGGCGAGAGTTAAAACATATGCCAAGCTATACCCGCAGGCTTTTGCTGAGTTTTGGAGCAGCAGGTGAAAACCTGCTGATTCTGAAACAAAATCAGGTACAGGATGGAAGAAGGTCAATGATGCAAGGAGGAAAAGATGGAAGGAACCGAAAGAGAACGAATCGAAGATATATTACTGCAGTTAATGACTAGATGCCGTGAACGGGCCTTTTGCAGGTATATGCAGGACAACGCAGAATATAAACGATTGCTGAAAATATCCTGTGAAGCAGATAAGAATTATTATAAGATGGAACTTACCAAGCAGCAGCGGGAACAGATTGATTTTTTGCTGAACAGCCGGTTGGATGCTACAGACTGCGAACTGACCCTTACTTATATAGCCGGAATTCTGGATGGGGTGCTGCTGCTTCAGCGAATGGGATTTCTGGACATGTATGTTTCTGAGGATCGCTGGACAGAAAACGAAGAGTAATCAGAAAATAAAAATTGTAAAAGCACAGAGAAAGCCGCCTTCGCATAGACTAATATAAAGTATATGCAGTCAGGTGGCTTTCTTTGAAGACTTTTCCAAAACCATTATCCGCCAGCGAAGAGAAGGAATATCTGGAACGCTGCAAAGAGGGCGACCAGGAGGCAAAGGGTATTCTGATTCTCAGGAATATGCGTTTAGTGGCTCACGTGGTAAAAAAATACCAGGGAACAGATTATGACATGGAAGATTTAATCAGTGTAGGTACAATCGGTTTGATTAAAGCAATCAATACATTTAAAGTAGATAAGGGTTCCAGACTGGCAACTTATGCTGCCAAGTGCGTGGAAAATGAGATTCTGATGCTTTTGCGGGCCGGGAAAAAATACAGCAGAGAAGTTTCTTTATTTGAACCAATCGGGGTGGATAAGGACGGGGAAACCGTCAGCCTTGTTGATGTGATTGAAATGGAGAATCGGGAAACCATAGAAGATCTTATATTGGAACAGGATGTAAGGGATTTGTATCAATCATATGAAAAATGTTTAAAAGGAACAGAAAAGACCGTGGTAGGAATGCGGTATGGCCTTTACGGAAAAAAAGAGCATACTCAAAGAGAGATTGCAGAAAAGCTGGGAATTTCACGGTCTTACGCTGCTGTTATTTTAGGGCATATCTGATTGTGATTTCCTTCAGCGATATGTTTGATAATGGATAGGATTACATGCTGTCAATAGAAAGAATGCCAGATAATTTCGAAAGTTCTTCTAAATAGACATCTTTCTTGAATTTTCTGGAAATGCGGACGGTTGACAGGATTGTAAAAGGCTGCCCGCCTGCTTTCGGGCGTTCAATATCATACATATCAATTTGGCATCCGTCTGTTTTTAACTTATGCAAAAGAGAGGATGCAGTTCGGCTGTCCTCGGCTTCTATGTATAAAGTTACATACAGAGAATTATGATAAAAACGTTCTTCAATCAGCGGAAGAATATGAAGCCCAACCATTAGGATCAAAGTAACCAATATGGCTCCATCTATAAATCCGATTCCGGCAGCCAGACCAATGCAGGCACAGATCCAAACTCCGGCAGCAGATGTCAGTCCTTTAATCTGATGACGGGATACGATGATGGATCCAGCTCCTAAAAAGCCAACTCCACTGATCACTTGAGCAGCCATCCGGGAAATGTCAGTACCGCCTGGAAAATAAATATCCATATATTGAGCTGTCATCATCACCATAGCAGCACCTAAACAGACGGAAGCATCTGTCCGGGCGCCTCCGCCCCTTCGTTTGACTCCCCGATCGATTCCGATTAAAGCCCCTAAAAGAAAAGCAACTAACATCCGAATAACAATATTTTGAATGTTCCATTGAGTTAATGATGTAAAAAACATAAAATCTCCACCTTATATTTTGCTTTCTGCAGGATGCGTTCCATCTTGTCTTAAGAAGGAATGCAAACATAAAAGAAACGTGCCTGTTTCAGCAGCAATGTTACCAAAAGTATAACATACCTTTTTGCATAGGACAATCCAAAAGGTGCGTAAGCTATAGAAAAATAAGTCCCAAGGAGTTCTGTTTATGGACGAAAAGCAGTCACAAAAAGGACATGAAAACAGGTGGCATGAATCATCAAATATAGATGATTTATTTGATATTCAAAAGCTTCACATTGATACTAATCTGCCAAGAGAAGAACGGATCCGGCAATTTTTAGATCAAATCAAGAATCCTTATCAGTTTCGGTATGGCGATATGGTAATCCGGGTACGTTTTGCGGACAATGGCATTTCACTAAGGGATCGAATCCAGCAGTATTTCAGGCTGACAGAATAAACTGTTTCAAAATAATCAGAGATTAGGAAAGAGGTTTAATAGGTTGGAATCTGAAAAAAAAACAATTTATCACGGAGCAATTTATATCCGCCTTTCTAAAGAAGACAGGGAAAAGGGAGAAAGTAATAGTATTGCAAACCAGAGAACTCTGCTGAAAGCGTTTTTGAAATCCAAGCCAGAGATTATACTGTGCGGCGAATGGGTAGATGACGGTTACAGCGGAGTTAATTTTCAGCGTCCCGGAGTACAGGGGCTGCTTGGAAAGGTAAAGGCAGGGGAGATTGACTGTATTGTAGTAAAGGATTTGTCTCGGTTTGGAAGAAATTATATTGAAACAGGGCGTTATATGGAGCAAATGTTCCCTTTTTTAGGGGTAAGATTTATTGCAGTTAATGATGGTTATGACAGTACAGAAAAAGGGGATCAGTGGAATAAGATGCTGATTCCCTTTAAAAATTTGATTAACGACGCTTACAGCCGGGATATTTCTATAAAAGTAAGAAGCCAGCTTCAGGCCAGATATCAGCAAGGAGATTATGTAGGTTCCTTTCCGGCATATGGATATATCCGCTCAGAAGCGGATAAGCACAAACTTCTAATTGACTATCCTGCCGCTGCTGTTGTGCAGGCTATTTTCAGGAAGAGGATCGGAGGCTGGGGATGCCGCCGGATAGCCGGCTGGCTGAATGAAGAAGGGATTTTATCGCCTTTGGAATATAAAAAGCAGCAGGGGTTGGCTTATTTTACTCCATTTCAGCAAAATTCACAGGCAAGATGGTCTGCACAGTCTGTAGCCCGTATTCTAAAAAGTGAATTATATACCGGAACCATGGTGCAGGGAAAGGAAAGCTCGCCCAACTATAAAATAAAAAAGAAAAAGAAAATACCTTCTTCCCAGTGGATCCGGGTAGCGGATACTCATGAAGCAATTATTACAAAAGAAGATTTTGAATTGACTTCAAGAATTCTTGCAATGGATACCAGAACTTCTCCGGAACATTCGGAAATATGCCTGTTTTCCGGTTTTTTGAAATGTGCAGATTGTGGTAAAAATATGATACGCCGGCCGGTAAAAACGAAAGAAAGCTGCAGGCATTACTATATCTGCAGAATAAGAAAAGAAGATTGTTCCAAATGTCAAAATCGATGCCGTATAAGTGAAACTAAAATTTATGACTGCGTGGAAACGGTATTCGAAAAACTGCTTATGGCTGGTGAGATGAATGGATGGGAAATTTTAAAAAAAAGAAAAGATAACGATTCTAATTTTTTATCGCTAAATAGGACGCTTCTTGCTGTGCTGGTAGAAACGATCCTGATTAAGGAAGAAAACGAAAGAAAAGAAGTCAGGATAAATTTTAGCTGTCAGGATTTTTTTTGTGAAGACTCAGCGTCCCGTTGCTGAGCAGTGGGAAAACGGGGTTGCAAAGCGACATCTTCCATACCCGTTTTCTGCACATCCCCCGGAGGGTTCACAGGAACCGCGTTCATTCATGGCGGTGCCCTAAGCGGAACATAGGGGTTGCTATGAAAAGCCAGAAGAAAGGATATGAGAAGATGGCAAGGCCAAATCGGAATAACCGGGAATCTAAGTTAGAATCAGAGATAGGATTTAAGCAGACATACCGTACCGCCATTTATGCCAGGCTTTCCATTGAGGACAATGGAAAAAATACGGATTCTATTAAGAATCAGATTTTGTATCTGAAAAAATATATAAAAAAGACGCCGGATTTAGAGTTTACTGCCTGCTATCAGGACAACGGGATCTCAGGAACCCATTTTGAACGTGCCGGATTTCAGGCTATGATGGAAACAGCAAAAAGAAGGAAGATTGACTGTATTGTAGTAAAAGATTTATCAAGGTTCGGAAGAAATTATATGGAAACTGGTGCGTATCTGGAAACCATTTTCCCGTGTCTTGGGATCCGTTTTATATCAGTTAACGACGACTATGACAGCATGACGGCAACGGGAAATGAACTCTTGGCGCTTTCTGTGAAAAATATCGCACATCACTTCTATGCAAAGGATATTTCTGAAAAGATCCGGACACATTTGGCGATCAAGAAAAAGCAAGGATGCTATCTGGGCAGATATGGGCCTTATGGTTATAAAAAATCACTGGATAATCCGCATCGATTAGAGATCGATGAAGAAACAGCCCCGGTGGTCAGAGAAATCTATTTCATGAGCTTAAAAGGTGACGGTGCGGCAAAGATTGCCAGGACTTTAAATGACAAAGGAGTAGTATCACCTGCATCCAGACGATGCCAAATGGGGCTTTTAAAAGGAACAAACGGGGAAAAAAACGCTCTCTGGAGCGGTTCCACAATTTTGGAAATACTGCAAAACCCGATATACTGCGGATACCTCCTGGAGCGCAAAACAGAAGCGGTAGCTTTTACAGAAGATGGAAGACAGAAGCGGCGCAAGCTTTCAAAAAAAGAATGGAATTTTATTAAGGGGATTCATGATGCAATTATTGACCAGGAAACATTTTTACAGATTCAGGATAAAATGGGATTAAAAGGGAAGCAGACAACAGAAAAAAACAAAAAAAAGACCGAAAACAAATTCAAGGGACTGGTTTTCTGTGGCATCTGCGGTTCTGCAATGAACCGGGATCAAGGATATTGCAGTAAAAAAACAAAAGAGATTACATACCGCTATATCTGCGGCAGAAAATATAAAAATTCAACAGGATGCCCCGTACCTAATATACCGGAAGTTAAGCTGCGAAACGCGATAACAGAATTTTTAAATCAATTGATTCAGGCTTTTGAACAACAGGAAGAATGGATGAAGCCTTATTTTCAAAATTTAGATTTAAGGGATTCTTTGGATTTAGAAGATTCCTTACGTCTACAGGACGCTCAAAAGCTGCCAGATGCTTTAAAGGTAAGAGATTCCTCAAAGCTGCAAGATTCCCGGAATTTACCTTGGAATTTCTGCAAAAGTTTAATCGATAGGATTTGGGTCTTTCCAAAACAAATTGAAATCCGGCTTTCGTTCTGCCTGCAAAACGAAAAACAAAATGTTTTTGAAAATATTTTAGAAACTGTCTGTGCGGAAAAGGAAGGGGAAGATTTATGGAAAAACAATTAATAACGGCAATCTATTTAAGGATTTCCGATGAAGACAGGACGCTTAAGGCAGTCAGTGAAAGCAGCAGCATTACAGGACAGAGAATGCTGCTGCGCCGCTTTATTAGCCGGCATCCGGAACTGTCAAACAGCAAAATTCTTGAGTTTATTGATGATGGATACAGCGGCACAAATTTTCAACGTCCCGGAATTCAATCACTGTTAAAAATGGCAGAAAAAAAAGAGATTAACTGCATTGTGGTAAAGGATTTCTCACGGTTTGGGCGGAATTACCTGGAAACAGGAAATTATTTGGAGCAAGTGTTTCCAATGCTTGGAATTCGGTTTTTATCAGTAAATGACTGTTTTGACAGCTTTGACCAGATAGGAGCGGCAGGCTCCATTGATGTAGGATTTAAAAATATAATCCATGATTTTTACAGCCGGGATCTTTCTGTTAAAATCCGAACCGGACGGAAAACAAAGGCAGAGCAGGGCAAGTTTACAACTGGTTTTGCACCTTACGGATATTTAAAAGACTGTCAAGATCCAGGAAGATTAATCGTGGATCCGGAATGCGCTGCCTGCGTGCGCCGGATTTTTCAGCTTTATCTGAATGGAAAAGGAACAGGCACAATTGCCAAAATTCTGAATCAGGATGGAATCTTAAGTCCCAAGATGATACGCTGTGTTCGGTCGCTGCCTCAAAGAAAAAATGAGAATCATGAGAAGCAATGGGGCTGCAATGATGTTCAAAATGGCATCAAACGTACCTGTTTTTGGACAGCAGGCACCATTTCCCGAATTTTGTCTGACCAGCGATATACCGGATGTGCTGTTTTTGGAAAAACAAAACCAGCAGCAGTAGGAAGCAAAAAAGAACAGGCAGTTTCACAGGAACAGTGGATTCTGGTTCCTAATGCACATCCCGCCATTATATCACAAAAGGAATTTGACTGTACAAAAGCAAGAATGAAAAAGCGCCTTAAGGCTGGAAAGAAAGCCCTATTGGAACAGCCGAATATGTAAGCCGAATTGAGAAAAAAGCATTGGAAAAATTAAGAAGGGAAATGGAAGCTTCTATATAAATAGTTAGAGAAAAGGCGTGCTGCAAAACGCCGGTATCATTCCACAATGGCAGCGACAGACTGCAGCTTGCTGTATCTTGTGGAATTGCCGGAAACTGCAGCACGTTTTCTTTGGGAAACATAGTGCTGCCTCTTAGTGTGCTGTCTGCCTTATATCGGCAACCTTCCTCTTCTGAATTTTCCAAATAATTTCTATGCAGTATTCGCTGTTGCGCCAGTTGCCTTGTGAAAGTTGGATTCTGTCATCAATTCCTGGCGCCAAATCCGAATTTCTATCGGTTGAAAAAAATCCGCTTATTAGCGTATAATAAAAACTATCAAGAGAAAGCGGTTGGCCAATCCGTTTCTAAATCAGAGAAAGAAATCGGAACGTAAAATCGAAATGAACATTAAGGAAGGAATGTGAAAATGAAACAAAACGTACAGCTATTTGGCCGCACATTAAGTGCGATGGTAATGCCTAATATCGGCGCATTTATCACATGGGGATTTATTGCTGCACTGTTTATTGCAACGGGATGGCTTCCCAATGAAAAATTTGCTTCTCTGGTAGGCCCGATGTCTTCTCAGCTTCTTCCGCTGTTAATTGCATTTACTGGCGGATATAATGTAAGCGGGCACAGGGGAGGGGTTTTAGCTGCCATAACAACGATGGGACTGATTGTAGGATCTGATATTCCCATGTTTCTGGGTGCTATGATTATGGGACCCCTATGCGGTTTCCTCATGAAAAAATTTGATTCATTTATAGAAGGAAAAGTAAAGGCTGGATTTGAAATGCTGGTGAATAATTTTTCAATCGGCATTATTGGCCTGGTTTTAGTTTTGCTGGCAGTTCAGGTAATCTCACCAGTGGTTCAGGTACTTAATCATGTGCTGGCTGCTGGAGTAAATTTCTTTGTAACGAATCATCTTCTTCCATTTACAAGTGTGCTGATTGAGCCGGCAAAAATTTTATTTTTAAATAATGCGATTAATCACGGCATTTTAACGCCTATGGGTTCCCAGCAGGTAAATGAGGCAGGGAAATCCATACTGTTTTTGCTGGAAGCAAATCCTGGTCCCGGACTTGGGATTTTGCTGGCCTACTGTCTGGCCGGAAAGGGTTCTGCTAAAGGGAGTGCTCCGGGGGCCGTGATTATTCACTTTTTCGGCGGCATCCATGAAATCTATTTTCCCTATATTTTGATGAATCCGCTGCTTGTTGTATCAGCAGTCTGCGGCGGAGCAGCAGGGATTTTAGTAGAAACGATTTTCGGGGCAGGCTTAACCGGTGCAGCAGCCCCCGGAAGCATCTTGGCTATTTTAGCTATGACAGCCCAGGATTCCTATTTTGGCGTTCTCTTAGGCGTGGCGGCTGCTGCGGCTGTATCATTTGCTCTTTCCATGGTAATTTTAAAGGTTGCAGGAAAAGAGGAGGATTTAGAGGCAGCAGCAGCCCAGACGAAAGCGATGAAGGCTTCTTCAAAAGGCCTTAAGACAGAAGACGCGAAAAGCACTTCTTCCGTTTCCGGACAGAAAACTGCAGGCAGCAAAAGCGGCATGGAAAAGGTGGGATTTATCGTATTTGCCTGTGATGCAGGTATGGGTTCCAGTGCTATGGGAGCTACTGTTTTAAAGAAAAAACTAAAAGAAGCCGGATTAGAGGATATAAAAGTACAGCACGCTCCGGTATCCTCAATTCCGAAGGAGGCTCAAGTTGTGGTGACCCATGAAGAACTTGGCCCCCGTGCAGCATCAAGCAATCCAACGGCAGAATTAATATTAATCCATAATTTTCTTGCTGCTCCGGAGTATGATGTGCTGGTAGAGAATTTAAAGAAAAGAAACCGCTGACCTTTGAATCTGACAGGGGTGCTGCAAAGGTGCTGAAACTACACAACATATAATCCAGCCAGTGTGATTTTTGTTATATAATTGCAGGAATATGGAATTTTGCAGCGCCTTCTATAAAAATTTATGCAGTATAAACAGCCACCGTCCCGTGGATTTTATAATGGGACGGGTTTTGGCATTTTGGGATATAGCAGGGGTGGAGTACAGAATGAAAGAAATTAAAATAGATTTTTCTTCCAGAATGCAGCAGATTCTGAAGATTCTTTTGAATCAGGAAGGAGCGGTTCCAGTTAAGCTTTTGGCGGATCAGATGGGGATCAGTAAGAGAACCGTTCAAAGGGAACTGGAATCCGTGGCCCGTCCGCTTAAAAAATATGGTTTGGAATTTTGTTCAAAAGCTGGAAGCGGAGTGTGGCTGGAAGGCGAAACTGCTGATAAGGCTGAGCTGCTGTCACGTTTAGAAGCGGAAGACGGGCTGGATATAACGGATAAAGCAGAGCGGAGAAAACGTTTGGTTTTGGAAATCTTAAGGGATAAAACAGTAAAAAAACTTTACTATTACAGTCAGCTTTTTGGCGTCAGCGAGGCCACAATCAGTACAGATTTAGAATCAGCAGAAGGATGGCTTTCTGATTTCGGATTAAAAGTAGTTCGCAAGCCAGGGCTTGGAATCTGTATAGAAGGAAGAGAAGGGAATTTTCGGCAGGCGCTCCGGGCTTTTATTGGTGAGAATATGAATTCTGCTATTATCCGTAATCTATACACTGGTACAAGGGAAGATGGTGGAAAATCTGAAGAACTGATACTGTCAGAAATGGGACAAGGCAGCCAGATTCTAAAACTGGCACAGAATCAAAGCAATAAAAACATTTACCGGGTGCTGGATGAAGGGATTATGAGGCGGGTCGTTTCCAGCCTTCACCGGGTCACTGAGAAGCGGCTCAGAAATTTGACAGAACAGTCTTACACAGGACTGGTAATTCATGTAACAATAGCAGTTAACCGGATTTTAAATCAGGAATTGATGGAGGAAAATCCAAAGCTTTTAGAACATATGGAGCGGGATGAGGACTTTCAACTGGCAGGAGAGATTATCCGTCAGTTGGAACAGGAATTTCAAGTATCGATCCCCCAAGAGGAAACGGCTTATATTTGTCTGCATCTAAAAGGCGCTAAGGTGCAGCAGTATGAGGGGGACAGCGCTTCCAGAGAAATGATTAAGGAATACCGGGAACTTTGGGTTCTGGTAAATGAGATGATTGATCGATACGATCCGGAAATCGCCTATGCTTTAAAACAGGATGAGGAATTTGTTGTTTGGGGGTTAGTGGCCCATTTGCAGCCTACGTTAGTTCGGCTGTCAAATCATATGACGATTCAAAATCCTCTGCTGGAACATATTAAAACGGAATATCATGAAATTTATGAGCGGTGTACAGAAGTAGCGAAGGTTATCCAGGAGCGGTACGGCTATGAAGTTCCGGAAGCAGAAATTGGCTTTTTAGCGATTCATTTCGGTGCAGCTCTTGTACGGCTGGAAAACCGCCACGAAAATAAGAGAAAGGTATTGATCGGTGTAGTCTGTGCCAGCGGAATCGGCATTTCCAGGCTAATGGTATCAAAGCTGGATCGCTATTTTTCAGACAGGGCAGAGATTCAGGCATTTGGAACCTTTGATTTAAATCCTTATGTGCTGGAACGGCTTGATTTTCTGATTTCTACCCTGCCGCTTCAGGAAGAGATTGAAAGTATTTTGGTGAGTCCCCTTTTGACAGATGACGACATTGAGCGGATCCGAAGGCGGGTAGTCTATTACGAGAGAATGCCAAAAAAGCAGTCTGTAGAAGACGGGTTTACCAGACAACTGGAGCAGGTAAATTTTATTGCCACGCAGATAAAACGGATGATTCAGGAAATGGGATATCTTTTGGTCAGTCCGGAAATTTCGTTTCAGGAATTGCTGCTGGCAGTCAGCGAAATGCTGTCACCATACCATGACAGACGCCATCAGATTCAGGAAGATCTGAAAAAAAGGGAACGCCTTGGCAGCCAGGTGTTTGCACAGTTTGGATTTGCCCTTCTCCATGCGAAAACAAAAGGGGTAGGAAAACCAAGTTTTTCAGTATGCCAGACTAAGGGATTTCATCCCTTTCAAGATGCTTATTTTCAGGGAATTTCCGTGGTAATTGTTATGCTGCTGCCAGAAGATGAACATATTGAAGAAAACCGGCAGATTCTTGGCTTTTTAAGCGAAACATTGGTAGAAGAATACGAATTTTTAGAAACTGTGTCAGGAGGCAGCAAAGAAGAGATTCAAAGCATCCTGTCAAAATATTTGAAAAAGTTTTTCAACCAATATTTAGATCGGGTATCGTAACTGCAGGTTCACAGAATTTGTCACGATCGGCTGACGTCAAATGCCGGTTTCTTTTCATTGAAACCCAGAAGCAGTAATTTTATAATAAAAAGCATAAAGTCAACGGCAGAATTTAAGGAGGTTATGTATGTTCGGTTTCGGGAAAAAGAAAAAAGAAGAAAGCCAATCAGAAAAAAAAGGGACTTGTCCAGGAGCAGTTTTGCCAGAAGCAGAAAAGCCACAGCTTTTGGAAATGAAGAATATTTTGCTGGACTGCAGGGCAAAATCGAAAGAGCAGGTAATCCGGGAAATGGGACAGCTTCTTTGTGATAGTGGTTATGTAAATGAGTCATATGGAGAAGCTATGCTGAAGCGCGAGCTGTCCTTTCCGACTAATATCGGAAATGGTATTGCTCTTCCCCACGGGGTAGAAGAAGCCAAGAAGGACATTAAACACTCTGGAATTGCAGTTATGGTATTTCCGGAAGGAACAAACTGGGGCAGTGAGGATGTGAAACTGGTAATCGGAATTGCAGGCGTGGGAGAAGAGCATCTGGAAATTTTAAGTATTATTGCAGAGCGGATGTCCGATCCGGATGCAGTTTTAAAGGTGGTATCCGGCAGCAAAGAAGAAATTTACCGCACCTTTACGGGGAAAGGAGAAGTGTAAATGATTATTACAGTAACAATGAATCCAGCTATTGATAAAACCATAGATATTGAACGGCTGGAGCGGGGCGGACTGAATCGGATTAAAAATGTGGAGATGGATGCAGGTGGAAAAGGGATCAATGTTTCAAAAACGATCCATGCCCTTGGGGGAAGCAGCCTGGCAACAGGATTTTTAGGTGGTAAAGCCGGAGAGATGATTGAAAGCGTTTTATGTGAGTATGGAATCAAAACGGATTTTATCCATGTAGACGGAGAAACCAGAACCAATACGAAAGTAGTAGAAGCGTTAGGGGAGGTTACCGAGTTAAATGAGCCGGGGCCTGTGGTAACAAAAGAGCAGGTGGAAGCGCTGCTTGAAAAATTAGAGGGCTATGGAGGGGCAGACACTCTGGTAGTATTAGCAGGAAGCATTCCAAAAGGTGTGGATCCGACAATTTATAAAGAAATTACGGAACGTGTCCACAAAAAAGGCGGGAAGGTTTTAATGGATGCAGATGGGGAGCTGTTTATCCATGGACTGGAGGCATATCCGGATATGATTAAGCCAAATCGGATGGAGCTGGAGGCTTATTATCATCTGGACTACCGGGCATCGGAAAGTGAACTGGTATCGATGGGAAAAAGGCTGCTGGCAAAGGGGAGCACGCTGGCAGCAATTTCACTTGGACAGATGGGCGCCTTATTTTTAAGGGAAGATAAGGCAGTGCGCTGTCCGGGGCTTACTGTAAAAGCCCACTCTACTGTAGGGGCTGGAGATGCTATGGTAGCAGCGCTGGCATATAGCTGGGATCAGAAACTGCCTTTTGAAGAAACCATTCGCCTTGCCATGGCAGCTTCTGCAGGAGCGGTTACCACCATAGGAACCAAGCCGCCTGCAAGAGAAGTGGTAGACGAATTAGCAAAGCAGGTAACAGTCGAACCAGTTTTATAATCTAAAACGAAGCAGCAACACAGATGTTGTCCGATAAGGGCTTATATGAGGGAGTATTTTATATAGAAACCAACAGTTTCGTCAGAATAAGCATTAAAATAAACATTTGAACAGGGAGAAAGAGAATTAAAAAGGAGAATGGAAAAAATGAAAACAAGAGCAGTGAGAATGTATGGGGAAATGGATCTTCGGCTGGAAGAGTTTGAACTTCCGGAAATAAAAGATGATGAAATTTTAGTAAAAGTAATAAGTGACAGTATCTGCATGTCTACCTATAAACTGGTAAAGCAAGGGAAAAAGCATAAACGTGCGCCGCAGAATATTGATACGAATCCAATTATTATTGGCCATGAATTTGCAGGTGACATTGTTAAAGTAGGGAAGAAGTGGCAGGATCAGTTTAAGCCCGGACAAAAATTTGCACAGCAGCCGGCACTGAATTATAAGGGAAGCCTGGCGTCTCCGGGTTATTCCTATGAATTTTTTGGCGGGGCCTGTACGTACTGCATTATCCCTCAGGAAGTAATGGAGTTAGGATGCCTTCTTCCCTATGATGGAGAAAGCTATTTTGAAGCGTCTTTAGGTGAACCTATGAGCTGCATCATTGGAGGCTACCATGCAAATTACCACACAAATAAACAGAATTATCATCATGCAATGGGAACAAAAGAAGGCGGAAACATTTTAATTATGGGCGGATGCGGGCCTATGGGGTTAGGTGCAGTCAGCTATGGCATCCAGTTTGAAAACCGGCCTAAGAAAATTGTAGTGACTGATGTGGACGATGCAAAAATAGAGCGGGCCAAAGAAGTGATTCCAGAAGAAGGGGCAAAGGCAAAAGGTGTGGAACTGTTATATGTAAATACGGCAAAGATGGAAGACCCATTAAAAGAACTAATGGAAATCAGCGAAGGCCATGGATATGATGATGTATTCGTATACGTTCCCATTAAGCCTGTTGCAGAATTAGGAGATAAGCTTCTGGCTTTTGACGGCTGCATGAATTTCTTTGCAGGTCCTACAGACAACCAGTTTAAGGCAGAGATTAATTTGTACAATGTACATTATACAAGTTCTCATATACTTGGAACTACTGGCGGAAATACGGATGATTTAATTGAAGCGAACCGATTAGCGGCAAAAGGTGAAATTGAACCGGCAGTTATGGTAACTCATGTAGGAGGCATTGACAGCATTATCGATGCAACCAAGAGCCTGCCTTCTATTCCCGGCGGAAAGAAGCTGACATATACCCAGTTTGAGATGCCTCTGACAGCAATAGAAGATTTCGAAAGGTTAGGAACAACAGATCCGTTGTTTAAGAAATTATCAGATTCCTGCAAGAAGCACAGAGGTTTATGGAATGCGGAAGCAGAAAAAATTTTGTTTGACCATTTTGGAGTTTAAACACCAGTACAGTTATGGTGGCAAAGCAAATAAACATATCAGCAGAATAATTTAACAAAATTATATTGCATTTTTTAATGTCTTTTTGTATGATTAATGAAACAAGTAAATCCGTTTCCGGTAAGCAGAATCATGAAAGCGTGTTTGCTTGAAATCATTGTAACCGGGCGCTCTTAAAATTTCACCTATTTTTGTTTTTGCAGCAGATTTTAAGGGTACTCTAATCGTATAAAGGAGGAAGTGCAGATGTCTATTTTAGTTGCCGGAGGTGCCGGTTATATCGGCAGCCATACCTGTGTGGAGCTGTTGCAGGCAGGTTATGATGTGGTGGTTGTGGATAATTTATATAATTCCAGCAAAGAGGCCATAAAGAGGGTAGAACAGATTTCAGGAAAGCCAGTGAAATTTTATCAAGTAGATTTGCTGGACAAAGATGGGTTAAATCAAGTATTTAATCAGGAAAAAGTGGAGTCAGTTATTAACTTTGCCGGGCTGAAGGCAGTAGGAGAGTCGGTTCACAAACCGCTGGAATACTACCATAATAACATTACCGGAACCTTAATTCTCTGTGATGTAATGCGCAGTCATGGAATTAAAAATATTATCTTTAGTTCTTCCGCTACGGTTTACGGTGATCCTGCATTTGTTCCGATTACTGAAGAGTGTCCAAAAGGTTTGATTACGAATCCCTATGGCCAGACCAAGGGGATGCTGGAACAGATATTAACCGATTTAAATGTGGCGGATCCAGAGTGGAATGTTGTGCTCCTTCGCTACTTTAACCCCATAGGAGCTCATGAAAGCGGCTTAATTGGCGAGGATCCAAAGGGAATCCCCAATAATTTAGTTCCCTATATTGCACAGGTAGCAGTAGGGAAGCTGGAAAAGCTTGGAGTATTCGGGGATGATTACCCCACTCATGACGGCACAGGTGTTCGTGACTATATCCATGTAGTTGATTTGGCAAAAGGCCATGTAAAGGCTTTAAAGAAACTGGCTCCCGGTTCCGGCGTCAGCATTTATAATCTGGGCACAGGCAATGGCTACAGTGTTTTAGATGTGCTTCATGCGTATGAGAAAGCATGTAAGAAAACGCTGCCTTATGAGATTAAGCCCAGAAGAGCCGGAGATATTGCTACTTGCTATTGTGACGCTTCCAAGGCAAGGGAGGAACTTGGATGGGCTGCTGAAAAAGGCATCGAGGAAATGTGTGCTGATTCCTGGAAATGGCAGTCTATGAATCCAGATGGATATTCAAACGTATAAAAGAAAGCAATGAAGATTAAAAAAATACGTTTTATTGAACCAGGAGAGCGTCCTTATAAAAGAACGGTTTTGAATCATTTCGTATATGACCGATATATCCGGACGCCCTCTGTGGGGCTGAATCTTTTGGCCACCATTGTAAAAAAAGAGTATGATGATACGTATATGTACAGTGAAGCCATATCAAAAATCCTTCGGAAAGATGTAGTCGATGCAGATGTAATCTTTATCGGTATTTTTACATTTCAGGCAAATCGCGGATATCAGATTGCACGGTATTTTAAGAAACATACCAATGCAATCGTGGTAATGGGTGGCCTCCATGCCTCTATGAATTATACAGAGGCAGTAAAATACTGTGACTATGTGCTGCTTGGCGAGGGAGATGAGTCTATTTTAGAACTGCTTCACAGCCTGGAAAAGGAGGAGCCCATTTCCTTTCCAGGAGTGGCCTACCGTCAAAATAAGCGTATCATTGTTACCGGAAAGCGGAAGCCGCCAGAAAACATAGACGGGATACCGGATCGGAGTTTAGTGTATCAATATCAAAACAGGGTTCACTATAATACCATCTGGCCGCAGATCCATGGGTCCAGAGGATGTCCTCATAATTGCGATTACTGTGCTTTGGTCCGGCATTTTGGTAGGAAAGTCAGAACGAGATCGGTAGAAGATGTATTAGAAGATATCCGCAGTTCCATTGCGTTTTTTAATTCCGGGCCATTTCCCCGACTTTTGAAAGGGGTATGGCTTACGGATGACAACTTTTTTGCAGATCGGGAATGGGCGATGAACGTCCTTCATGGGATTATTGACAGCGGGATTCGTGTACCATTTACTGTTCAGGCCAGATATGAAGTGGGATTTGACCATGAAATGCTGGCTCTTTTGAAACAGGCTGGATTTTTTGAGCTTGCTCTTGGAATTGAGTTCATTGATGACAGTGATTTCGAAGCCTATCACAAGAAAAGTACAGTAGAAGAAATTAAGCAGGCAATCAAAAATATTCAGAGCTGCGGTTTAAGCGTCAGGGGCCTGTTTATTCTGGGGGCGGATAACAACACACCTGGAATTGGAGATAAACTGGCTGATTTTGTAATCGAAAATCATATCCAGGGCGTTTTAATTCAATCTATGTATTTTGTGCCTGGAACGCCGGTATACCAGCAGAACCGGCACCGGCTTCTGCATCATAACTGGTCTAAATATAATGGGCAGGTAGTGCATTATCCCAAACAAATCAGCCCTTATCAGCTCCAACTGGAACATATCCGGGCAAGCAGACGGATCTATTCCGTTAAACGTTTGGCAAAGTCTTTGATTTTTGATGATCCGATTCATAAAATGCTGTTTATCGGGGAAATGTTTTGGCATAAAAGTATTTGCATGGATTTAAAAAAGGAGCTGCCCTATTTAAAGGAGCGTTCAAAGGAATATTAGATCATAAAGCTTATTCTTGCTGCATGAAATACGTTTCTGTTTCCAGCGCATTTTGCCTGTTTCAATGCATATATTAAAAGTAAGATATGTGAGCACAGGGAAGTTTTATGGAAATTTATGTGGTGAAGCAGGGAGATAATGTAGATCAGATTGCAGCAAACTACAATATTTCAGCAGAAACTCTTACAAAGGACAATCAAATCGAATATCCTTACCGCCTGGCCGTAGGCCAGGCTCTTTTTATACGCGGAACTCTGGAAGGAGAAGAACCATTATATTCATTTGGATATGCCTATCCGTTTATCAATTCCAGAACTTTAACCAGTACTCTGCCATTTTTAACAGATCTTTACGTGTTTTCTTATGGATTTACGGAAGAAGGAAACTTAGTCCCTCCAGCCAGCAAAGACGACTGGATGATTGCAGCGGCACGAAATGCCGGAGTCCGTCCCGTTCTGACATTAACGCCTCTGGGGACGGATGGCAAGTTTAATAATAATCTGGTTTCAGCATTGGTGAGAAATCCAGACGTCCAGCAGCGTCTGATTTGGGAGCTGGGTCAAACCATGTTGGAGAAAGGGTTTTTAGGGCTGGATATTGATTTTGAGTATGTATTGGGAGAAGACAGAACAAGATTTGCACAGTTTGTAGCGAAAATACGATCCGTAATGAATATTTTCGGCTATTCGGTAACAGTAGCCCTTGCGCCTAAGACCTCTGCAAATCAAAAAGGACTGTTATATGAGGGAATTGACTACAGGCTTCTTGGAGAGGCAGCAGACAGGGTGATGCTGATGACGTATGAGTGGGGGTATTCACAAGGCCCGCCTATGGCAGTAGCCCCTATCAATATGGTTCGAAAAGTGGTAAACTATGCTGTGACAGAAATTCCAAAAGAAAAAATCAGTCTTGGAATTCCAAATTATGGATATGACTGGCCTCTTCCCTTTGAAAAAGGAATTACCAGGGCTCAGACAATCCATAACCTGGAAGCTGTGCAGATTGCAATTGACCACGGTGCGGAAATTCATTTTGATTCGGTTGCCATGTCGCCATATTTTAATTACTGGCAGTATGGAATCCGTCATGAGGTATGGTTTGAAGATGTAAGAAGCATTCTTGCAAAATTTGAATTAATAAAAGAATACGGATTGTCTGGTGCCGGATATTGGCAGCTAATGAATTTTTTTAAACCAAATTGGCTGATGATGGAAACATTATTTCAGATAGAAAAGGAGGGAAGAGGATAAAACGTATAAAAATTCAATGACTATTGGGGGAATTTATGTTACAATCAAATAGGCAAAGCTTAAAAAGCACACAAAATAAAATAAATTCTGGAGGAAGCGGAGTATGGGACATTTGACCACTCGGGATGCCTATAAGAATCTGGAAGAAAGGATTAACTGGTTTACTCAGGGAGCTCCGCCATCCGAAACCTTATATAAGATTCTTCAGGTGCTGTATACAGAAAAAGAAGCAAAATGGGTTTCCCTTCTTCCGGTCCGTCCATTTACGCTGAAGCGGGCGGCAAAGATTTGGAGAACTACAGAAGCAAAAGCGGAAAAACTTTTGGATCACCTCTGCGAAAAGGCGCTGCTGGTAGATTCCTGTTATCATGGGGAACGGCAGTTTGTAATGCCGCCGCCTATGGCCGGATTTATTGAATTTGCACTGATGCGGACCAGAGGTGATATTGACCAGAAATATTTAAGCCAGCTTTATTTTCAGTATATGAATGTGGAAGAGGATTTCGTAAAGGACTTGTTTTTCGCTACTGAAACAAAGCTGGGCCGGGTTTTTGTACAGGAACCGGTGCTGACCAGTGATAAGATGACTCATATTCTGGATTACGAGCGGGCCACGCATATTGTGGAAGAAGCAAGTTATATTGGTCTTGGAACTTGTTACTGCCGTCATAAGGCGTACCATGCAGGGCATCCCTGCAAAATGGATGCACCATGGGATGTGTGTCTGACCTTTGATAACGTAGCCCGCTCTCTGGCAGAGCATGGGGCATATACAAGATTAATTTCCAAAGAAGAAGCACTGGAAGCATTGGAACGCTCCTATGCCTGCAATCTGGTACAGATAGGGGAAAATGTGCGGGAACATCCTGCTTTTATCTGTAACTGCTGCGGCTGCTGCTGTGAAGCGCTGCAGGCAGCAAGAAGGTTTAGCCCTATGCAGCCAATGGCAACAACCAATTATATTCCGGAGGTATCAAAAGAAACTTGTATTGGCTGTGGAAAATGTGCAAAAATCTGCCCGATACTGGCGGTTACAATGGAGGAGGGGAGCAGGCAGGAAAGGCCAGAGGGCACAGTTGGAAAAAGAATAGCCAAAATTGATATGGAAATCTGTTTAGGCTGCGGCATTTGTGCAAGAAATTGTCCGGCTAAGGCAATTGAACTAAAGCGCCGCCCTATCCAGGTAATTACGCCGGTTAACAGTACCCATCGTTTCGTCCTTCAGGCGATTGAAAAGGGAACACTGCAGAACCTGATCTTTGATAATCAGGCATTTGCCAGTCATCGTGCCATGGCGGCAGTATTTGGAACCATACTAAAGCTGCCGCCAGTCAAACAGGCATTGGCAAGCAAACAGTTTCAATCGGTGTATCTGGACAAGCTGCTGTCAATGCAGAAGAAACAAACAGAATAAGGCTTTGATGAAATTTATCTGCCGGCAATGATAAATGCAGCTATTTTATTGCCGGCTCTAAATGTAAAAAGATGGAATATGTACAGGTGTCAGGAGGTTTTTTATGGAAAATTCAAAAATGTATTCTTATACTTATGAAGAGCATGAAAATGAAGACAAAGGAGCTCACACCATGGTTGCCGATATTTTGGCGGATCCAAGTTTTCCCGATCAGACCGAACTGATCATCGGAAGCTGGGGATGGGCCTGTGAAGATAGCTGCCAGCCTATTTTAGATGGAATCATCCAGCATGCCGAGGAGTTTTCTCATATCAAAAAACTTTTTATCGGTGATATGGACTTCGAAGAGTGTGAGGTATCCTGGATTATCCAGGGTGACTACAGCAAGCTTTGGGAAGCAATGCCAGGATTAAAGGAATTAACCATAAAGGGGAGCTGTGAATTAAGACTGGGGCAGATTTGCCATGAAGGTTTGGAATCCTTAACGATTATCTGCGGCGGTCTTCCTACAGGTGTATTTCGGGAAATTCAGGAAGCTAAGCTTCCAAACTTAAAAAAGCTTCTTCTCTATGTTGGAATTGAGAATTACGGTTTTAATGGAGATGCAGATACAATACGTACTTTGTTAGAAAAGGGAGATTTCCCGAAATTAGAATATTTAGGTATTGCAGACAGTGAGATTCAGGATGAACTGGCCAAAGTAGTTTTGGAAAGCAAGTTTATGGGGCAGCTACATACCTTAGATTTGTCCTGCGGTACTTTAACGGATAAGGGCGGAGAAGCGCTGCTTGAAGCACTCCCTTCCTATCCCAACATAAAGGTATTGGATCTTCATTATCATTATCTTAGCGATTCCATGATGGAAAAACTGAAAAAGCTGCCTGTTGAGCTGAATGTTGACGAACAGAACGAGGCAGATGTCTATCGGGGAGAAATCTGGATGAATGCAATGCTGACAGAATGATGGGGAAACAACGGGAAAACAGACAGGTAGTTTTGCTGGGAAACCGGGATACCAAGAGGACCATTTATTTTGAACATGCGGCCCGAAAGGCAGGGCTGCATGTTTTTATGGCAGAATGGAAAAATTGGGAGCAGCTTTTAGGAGAACGCTCGGCACAAGAACGACTGATAAAAATTGATCCCCCTGTGTGGGATAGCTGTAATTTGGAGGAATTAAACCGGCTCACAAAAGACTATCAAGAGAAATTAACGCGCTTGTCTATACAGGCCGCAAAACCGGTTCAATTTTTAAATTCACCTGAAGGGATTCTGGAGCTGCTGGATAAAAGAATTTGCAAAAACAGACTTTCAGATGCCAAAATTCCGGTAACAGAACCAGTCTGCCAGTCTGCTGCAAAGCTGCCGATTCCAAACGCTGACTGCCTTTTAGAAATTATGGACAGCCAAAAGGTGTTTCAGGTTTTTATTAAGCCGGTAAAGGGTTCTGGAGCTGCCGGAACTGCAGCATTCCGATTTCATCCCAAAACTGGGCGGATGGTTCTCTATACTGCTGCTTTCATACATCCTGACAGCGGCTGCCTGATCAATACAAAAAAGTTAAGGTGCTTTTCGGAAAATAGGATGGGGAAAATGGAGAATCAAAAAAACAGCCAGATTCTTTCCCTGTTAGATCGGCTGCTGGCTTTAGACTGCATCGTGGAACGCTGGTATGCAAAGGAAGAATATGACGGCTGCTCCTTTGATCTCCGGGCTGTGGTGCAGGATGGCTGCCTTGATTTTCTTTTGGCAAGGCTTTCCAATGGTCCCATTACCAATCTCCACTTAAATAACCATCCTCTTATGGCATCTCAGCTTAACCTGCCCCTTACGGTTATGGAACAGATAGAAGATTTGTGCCAAAGAGCCAGCGGCTGTTGCCAAGGGATCCGCAGCATCGGGATCGATATTCTGTTAGAAAAAAGAAGCTTGAAACCAAGGATTATCGAAATGAATGGTCAGGGGGATTTGATTTATCAGGACATTTATCAAGAAAACCGAATCTATCTTCACCAGGCACAAATGATGAAAGCATGGCTTAACGAATGCTAAGGATATCGAAGGAGATTGGTGAATCTTAAATGTTCAGAATTGAATGATAGTTGAAAAACTACAGAAATTTTTGCAGTTGGATTTTAAAACCATATTTTTAACCGAGTTCAAATGATAAAAGAAATGGAGTGTATCGTTTATGAATATTCCGAATGAGGCTATAGGCGGTCATGCAAAAAGCGACGTACCAATTTCTATGTTTGCTGCTTCACGAAAAGCGGCAAAGCCATCAGTTGATATGAATCAAGTTGTGGGTAAACAAGACATTTTATTTATTTGCCTGGATACTCTTCGCTATGATGTGGCAGTTGCCCAGGAAGCAGCAGGAAATACGCCTGTTTTAAATCAATATGGCCCATGGGAGAAATGCCAGGCGCCGGGAAACTTTACCTATCCTTCCCATCACGCCATGTTTGCCGGCTTTTTGCCCTGCCGGTTTGATGCAAAAAATGTGGCAGATCGGGAACTTTTATTTTTTCCGTCCCAGATTGGTCTGGGAAGAAAAGGACCTGAAGGATCCTATAGCTTTTCTGGAAGCACCATTATGGAGGGACTGGAAAAAGACGGATATGATACCTGGTGTGTAGGCGGAGTGTCATTTTTTGACAAGCGATCGGATCTTGGAAAAGTATTTCCTGGCTATTTCAAAAAAAGCTTCTGGAATCCTTCCTTCTCTTGTCCTGTGAAGGACAGCACAAAAAATCAGGTGGACTTTCTGCTGAAACAGATTCAAAGAGCGGATCAAAAACAGCGGATTTTTCTCTATCTGAATGTGGATGCCATCCATTACCCAAACTATTTTTATTTGGAAGGAGCTTCCCAGGATAATATGGAAAGTCATGGCGCTGCCCTTCGTTATGCAGATGGTGAACTAGGCAGGCTGTTTAAAGAGTGGAAAAAAATGCGGGGAGATACGTTTGTAATCTGCTGTTCCGATCACGGAACCTGTTACGGGGAAGATGGATGTCAGTTCCACGGCATCAATCATCCTGTAGTAAATACTGTTCCGTATAAACATTTTTTCTTGTAACAGCTTTGCAGTAAATAAGATTGCCCCTTTGATTTCAGACCTTTAGACCGATGACTGAGTGAAACTTAAATGAAACTACAGGAGCTTAGGAGTTGTCATGAATCCATATCTTCAATATATGTACAGTTACCCTCATAAAACAGCATACCGTTCCCTGTCCGGGGTTTATCTGAAAGACTATGCAGAGCGGCTAAAAGGAAGAGGACACAGCAGCTATCTTCATATCCCATTCTGCCAATCGAAATGCGGATACTGCAATTTATTTTCCGTTACTGGCCAAAGTGCAGAAGCAATGGAACGGTATTTGGACGGGATGGAACGTCAGATGAGGCAGTATCAAAGGATTTTGGAGCCATATCACACAACTTTTTCGGATCTGGTTATTGGCGGAGGAACTCCGCTGATTTTTTCAGAATCTCTGCTGGACCGTATGTTTGCCATGGTAAAAAAGTACGGTTTCCAGGGAAATCAGGAGATTGTGATTGAAACGGCGCCAAACCAGACAACTGCAGAAAAACTGCGCCTGCTTCAAGATGCCGGCGTTACCAGAATCAGCATGGGCATCCAAAGTTTTTCGGATCAGGAGCTTGCCGCATTGGGGCGGCATCACAGCGCCTGGAAGGCAAGAAAAGCCCTTGAACTTTTAAAAAGCTTTGATTTTTCCTGCATTAACATTGACTTTATTTACGGAATTCCGGGGCAGAAAACAGAATCTCTGCTGGCTTCTCTGAAAGAAGCGTTAAGGTTTTCGCCAGATGAAATTTTTTTGTACCCTTTGTATATCAAGCATGGTGTCAGGATGGAAGAGGATCTGAAAAAAGGGATGGTGCTAAATCCTTCAATGGCATTTTCCCAGTATCAGGAAGCTTCCGCTTTTTTGCGTTCATCAGGATTTCGTCAAGATTCTATGAGAAGGTTTTTACGGACAACCTCAGAAAATTCTGCCGGAAACAGAAAGAGGCAGTTTAAAAACTGTGGCTTTGGCACTTCTCTTTCCATTGGCTGTGGGGGGAGAAGCTATTTGGGAAACCTTCATTTTTGTACCCCCTACGCCGTTAACCAGGAAAGCTGTCTGAATCAGATTCGGGAATATGAGGAAACTAAGGATTATACAGAGGTGAAACACGGGATTTTACTGTCAGAAGAGGAGATGAAACGGCGCTATGTTATCCGGCACCTTTTGATTCTTCCAGGGCTTCCCATTCATCAATACTATGAGCAGTTTCAAACACAGGCAAAGGAGGACTTTCCTTTGCTGGATCACTGGGTGCAGAAGGGACTTTTGGAATGCCGCAAAGAGGAAAATGAATCGTTTCTGTCTTTAACTGAGGAAGGAATGGGACTTTCCGACTATCTTGGCCCCCAGTTGATTTCAGATGAAGTACGCCGCAGGATGGAAGAGTGGGATGCTGTCTATGGAAACTAAAATGGATCGGAATATGGTGCTTTACCGGGGGGCTTTAAAAAGCTGTAATTACCGCTGTTCCTACTGTCCCTTTTCTAAGCATCCAATATCAGAACGGGAACGGAAGCGGGATCAGGAGCAGTGGTTTCGCTTTTACAAAAATTTGATCCGTCATGCAGGTTTTCGAAATATCCGCGCCATGATGATTGTTCCTTACGGAGAAGCATTGATTCATTCCTGGTACTGGAAAGGATTGGCAGAATTAAGCCAATCCCCGCTGCTGGATGCGGTAGGTGCACAGACTAATTTAAGCTTTGCGCCAGAAACAGCTTTAAAAGAATTTACCCAGGCTGGAGGAAATCTGCAGAAACTTAGGCTGTGGGCAACCTTTCATCCGGAAATGGTTTCAGCAGAAGAATTTGCAGAAAAATGCAACCAAGTAAAAGAAGCAGGCGCTTTACTCTGTGCAGGTGCAGTAGGTGTTCCCCAGCATATTCAACTGATTTGGAAGCTTCGGAAGCTTCTGCCGGATGAGATTTATCTTTGGATTAATAAGCTGGACGGCGGAAAACGTCCTTATACAAAAGAAGAAAAACAGAGATTTTCAGAAATTGACCCCTTTTTTTATCGGGAGCTTCGTCTGGTTTCTTCCTGCCCTGCCCTCTGTCAGAACCGTTTTTTCGTGGAAGGGGATGGGAGATACAGGGCCTGCAATATCAGCTCCCCTATGGATACAGAATGGTATCTGCAGGAACAGGAAGAGCAAAATACTCAGATCCAGTGCCGCCAAAAGTTTTGTTCCTGCTATCTAGCCTATGGCGGACGCCGGGATTTTATGAATTTTGTTCTGTTTGGCCCATATCCTTTATTCCGCATTCCCCGGAGGCCGAAAGCCGTTTTCCTGGATATTGATGGAACATTGATTCCAGAAAAAAGCAGCCAAGTTCCAGTTTCAGTAAAAGAAGATTTGACTGCTTTAGCAAAAAGCAAAGAAACATATCTTTTTTTTGCAACGACTCTGCCTTATCGGGAAGCCGTTCTCCGGTGCAGGGACATCTTCCATTTGTTTCACGGCGGTATTTTTGCAGCAGGTGCCCATTTGCTTTTGGAAAGTATCGTGGATCCAGATACCGGGAATAAGGCAGAAATCAAAGAAGCATTTCATTTCTTTGAGGGTGACAGGCTGCTTCCTTTTTTGGAACAGCAAAAGCAAAGCCTTCATTTTCGAATTTTAGTTTATCGGCACGGAAAGGATATCTATAAGATCAGTTTGATCCGTTCTTCCAGAGCGCCCTGGCAGTTAGCTCAGGCACAGAAGGTATTTCAGTATGCCACAGAAAACAGTTCGGTTAGCGGCCTTCGCTTTTTTACAGAAGGACATTGTATGCAGATCCTTGCAAAACAGTCTGACAAGGCAAATGGTGTGGAGGTATTCTGCAAGTGGCTGAAGATTTTGCCGGAAGATGTGGTCTGCGCAGGAAATTCAGAGGAAGATAGAAAAATGACTGATAAATGGAATGGGGTCATCGAACCCACTGTGGAGAAACAACATGAAAAAAGTTAAAACGATCATTTCCATCATATGGTTTTGGTTTGTAAGCTTATTTTCGCCGATTTGGATTGGCTGTATTTACATGAATATCACCGGACATAGCAAAGGATATGCTTATGATATGGGAGCCGAAGCTGATATCGGGGTATTTTTGGGAGTTATCTTGCTTTTTTTATGGCTGCTTGCATTTCTGCCAGTGACAATCTCCCTGTGCAAAAAAAGCAGCCGCATAAAGAAATCCTTTGTGTGGCTGCCGATTCTGGCCTTTGCCGGATTGTTTGCAGCCGGAATCTGTATTTTGGGGTGGAATGAATTTATTAAATTTTTTGGCTTTGGCTACCCTTAATGAACCAAGACGCCAGTGTTCTGTCTGGTTCATATATGGCAAAATTCCGCCGAATATTTTTCTGAGAGTGCTGCTCCACAAACGAAGGCGTAGCGGTTGCTACGTCGAGGCTT
>JAAWIS010000140.1 GCA_022796475.1 Lachnospiraceae bacterium
AATTCCAGATTTACTTACTTTGATTTCAACTTTCCACCTCCATTTCTTAATTAGTAATTCTCCAAAGTTCCGCAAATTTTCCACAACATTAAAGCTGTTTAATAAATCATTTCACTTTTAGAATCCCTACATATTTATAGAAGGTGCTCACTGCTATACCTTGCAATTTTGCAAACTGTACAACCGTAATGCTTCCATATTCTCCAGATTGGAGCTTGTCATATTCCTTAATAAATTCCTTCGGCACCCCCGTAGCTGGTCTACCTAATTTCTTACCTTTTGCCTTTGCCACTTCCAAGCCCATTTTTATAACCGTGCTATGTAGTCCATGTTTACTTTCACCATAATGTATTTTCTGATGACACGAATAACACAAGCAAGCTATGTTTGAATTAATATCATTTCCACCTAAACTAATTGGAACTATATGATGATACTCTAATTCTTTTGTGGAACCACAATTACAACATTGCATTCCTATTTCTTTTTTGTCTTTTTCTGATAAGTTTCTTCTCATTCTATTTTCCCTCCACAATCTTCAAATACTTATAAAGTGTCGGTCTGCTAATACCAGACAACCTTGATAACTCAGACAAGTTAATACTTCCATTTTGAAACATTGGATAATACCTCAAAAAATTATATGGTAATGTTTCAATCGTAGTTTTTGGCCTTCCCAACTTTACTCCCTTTGCTTTCGCATTTATCATTCCTGACTTTATTCTCGCTGTGATAATGTCTCTTTCCAATTCTGCAAAAACTCCCCACATCAACATCATTCCTTTACTGATTGCATCTAATTCTTTTCCAGGCGAACAGTCAATTGTAATGCTTCCAGCAATCACAAGTTTAATCTGTTTATCTTGCACTTCTTTGATGATCTCACATAGTTTTTGTGTGCTTCTTGTTAATCGGCTTACTTCCAATGATGTTATAGAATCACCAGGTCTTGCAATCTGCATCAAATGATTTAATTCCTTTCTGTCATCTTTTGTTCCACTTTCATATTCAAAAAAGATATTATCCTCTTTGATTCCCATATTTTTTAGTTCTCTTTTCTGTCTGTTTATGTCCTGCTTAGATTCATTAGTAGAACAACGTGCATACCCATATTCCATTTCAATCACCTCCACGATTTTTCTTTACAGCTAATAATTCTCCAAAACCTCCGTTACTGCATAGAGAATGTAAAGAAAAAGTCTATTTTCATTTTCTTTACAAAAAGTGGCATGATTTAATGAAATTTCAAGGCAAAATCACCCTCTTTCAACTGTAAATAAAATCACCTGATTTTCTTTACAATATTTTCAACATCATTTTCATTTATTGTCTTTTTCTCCATTTTGACCTATACTGTTAATGAAACATATTGATTTTTCGCAATACACAAAAAATTTTAGGGAGTTGATTATAATAGATATAGAAATCAGAAAATCAAACAGAATAAAAGATTTTTTCCACAAGCTATATAACAAATTAGAAGATCTCATATTTTCCATCGTTCAGAAACTACCAGAACACCTTATTCCTCACTGGCTCATGGACTGGATGGAGCGATATCTAAACAAACGTATCACACAATTACAACAGGAAACTATTAAACAAAATTGGAAAAACGTCTATCTCCAAAAAACTGTTACTGAAATCCATAATAAGCAGCAGGACATAAAAGAAGCACCTTCTGATGATTGATTCATCCGTTGGTGCTTCCCTCATATTTAACATTTTGATTTTCCAAATGTTAAATTTTTAATGTTATGCTTTCTGTAGCTTCCTTTCCTGTATTTGTCTGTGTACTTCCATACCACGTTTATTATAATAATCTCGTCTTTCCTGCGGTTCCATATCCTTTGTAAGATAATAGTTATACTCTCTTAATTTATGGATATCCTCTATTGTAAAATTAGGACTTAAAATTGGCTTTTCCATATTCATTCCTCACTTTCTAATAATACAGATGGATTCAGAATCTCAATAGGTTTATAACCTTTCAGATTTGTAATAGCTCTGACACCTCTGATTGTTTTAATATTGACAATATGCTTAAAGTTCCATGAAATGATACAATCACAAGCATTGACTACAGCAGCGGCAATATGCTGGCAATCATCAAAACTCTTCTTAGTTAATATTCCCATATCAATAATTTGTTGTGCAATATCTGACATATCATCTGTTATTTCAAGAGGTGTATAATCTATCTGCTCCAAATAATCATACATTTTATTTCTTTTCGGCTCTGGACAATCTGCCACTTCTTCCAATGTCACCGTAGATAAATACACGTCATATTTTCCAGCCTTAAACATTTCCCATAATTGCCTTGTATCTGCCATCTTCTCAGGCACATCTTCTTGTAATAAATGGCTGATAACCGATGTATCTAAATATACCTTTAATTTCCGCATAGAGCATCACTCCTATTCTTTCTTATTATGAGAAAATCATTGATACTATCCTCTCAATTCTCTTATATATTCATCTATCTCCTCTGCAGTTCTTCCGCTAGAAATAGCAAAAGAGTCCCCTTCAATTAAACTTTTTCTTTTTTCTACTTTCGTCTCATCCCTTTTCTTATCAGCTCTATTTAAAATAGTAATAATCACTTCATCTCCAGCACTAAGATTCTTACGATCATCTTCATTCACAACTATTTGGTTTCCATCATAGTAACCCTTTATTGCTGCTAACATCATAACAGTCTCCTGCCATTGCTAAGATTATTTTATACTATTTCACTTCTAAAAATGCTTTATGAATAAATTTTCTTTTGAATATTGGGAATTTTACACAGGAAACCGCCTTTCCGCTTGTCAAATATTGTATTTATTATAGCATCTTTTTAATAGATAAACAATCATAACATTTTAGTAATAGGCGCAGCGTTTCCGCTATTCTACATTGTACATATCATTAATCTTTCCATTTAATAAGGACTACCTGTATATAGGCAGCCCCTATTACAATCTCTTCTTTAATAAATCATTATTGTCTCGACTACTTAGTCATCAGCTTTATGGCCTGTTTCATATGCACCTTCCATATGTATTTTTATTTTCTTCCCAAGGTTCCAAAATTCTTCCGCTCTCGCTTTTAAAGATTCCGACATGCCTTTGGTCGGTGAATGTTTCTTTGATATATCCGACAGTTCATTTCCATACATCATACAAGCCACATGAATTAACTGTAATTCTTCCTTCGTTAGATTAATTCTTTTATTCATAGTTTTCCCTTTACCCTTTCCGCTATCTGTTATTAAATTGACTATCCCACCGCACACCTGTTATATTTTCTGTTACTGTCTCCATATTCTCCATTTATCTGCCTAAAATATCCATCCAAGCTAAATGAATACGACCTGCTCTGCAAACAGACACATTTCCCATTCTTTAAAACTGTTGTTTCTGCTATCACAACATTATTAGTCAAAGATAAATAATTCCTGATAATGCTTTCCAAGGATTTCTGCAAGCCACTATAAATAGTATTCAGATAATGCTTGGTACCCTTATCTCCTTCATTTACGAAAAAGACTATTCTATATGAAAATCTGTCCTCAATCATATTATTAGCTGCACATCCCCGGTTTATATCCGTAACAATGTCTGATACTGTATACATATTATTTTCTCCGTTTCTTATCATAGAAGGGGAAGAATAAACCTCCCCCTATCCGCTATGCTGCCTTTCTATTTTCCATGAAATATTGTTCCATCACTTTTACAAGATAATCAATTTTTCCATGTACCACACTTAAATCTCTTGTTGATTTGTTCATATCCCATGTTTCCCATGTCTTTTTATCAACTTCTATCTGGTTTCCTCCGTTTATAAACCACTTGAGGAACTCTCCAAACTCTTCATCTTTCCGTCCTGATTCTACAAATGCTTTGAAAACCGTAACAAATATATGCGCATGTTTACTGTTGAATAGTGACCTAATATCCTTTGTTTTTTCCACTGATGCGGTTAGCCTTGCCAGCAGATTATTCAGGTTATCAAAATCGGAAATGCTTGCATTTTCATTCAATGCTTTGAAATTCGTTTTCGTATCCTTCCGATACAAGTCGGGATAGCTGCAAAGTAACGCTGTTTCACCGATTACACGTTCCAGTGTCCCGTTTTTCCTGTCATTACGGCTACAGTTATACACATCAAGAAAAAAGCGGTTTTCTGCAATATTACGTATCTCCGATGCAAATTCATCCATATACGTAAATCCTTTTTGTGCCGTATTCATGGCCGTATGATTGTTATATTTGCGGACTAACTTTGAAATTTCCGTTGTATCACAATCTTGGTGTATGGCAACCTCAATCTGATAACCATTAAACCGATCCTTTAATTCTTCCGGCAACTGTTCATAGGTCTTATTACGTATATCGTATTCCACAACTTCCCACACGATTTCATTCCGTTCATCTCGCTTTGGATTTCCGTTTCCATCTAAAATCTTCCGCTGATAGGTTACAATAGATTCATCCAGATTTTTTGTAATTTTGATATTAGCATAGCGGAACATGGAAAGACTGCTTGAACGCTGAAGCCCATCTATGATCCATTGCTTTGTGATCCCGTTTATGCTTTCCTCGCCTAAAATAATAGGTGGTATATAATTGTCTGTAAGCACCGTATAAATTAATTCGTTGACCATGTTAGAGTTCCATTGTCCGGATCTTCTCTGGCACTCCTGATCGCTTCTAATCGTTTCAGCCTTCATAAGCTTTAAGTACTGATCCAAACTGTAAGTCTGTTTTCTAATCTTCATAACGGTTTCCTCCTAGAATAAAATTTTTACATTCTCATAACTTCTCATTGTCTTTAGATTTTCTTCATAGCTCTTTGCAGAAATTTCTAATATCTGGCATATCTCATTAACCTTATATCCATCAATCAGAAGGTTTAGTATGTTTACCTGCTCATTGGATAACCTTGAAATGTACTGTTGAACCTTATCTTGATACTGTCCGCCTTCCTGTCTCTTTGCCACTTCCTCAAACGTATCAAAATCAGATGATAAGAAATCCAGCAAACTACATTCTTCTGCATTGTCATTAATTCCATCCAGTGAAACAGCAAATTGATTTAAGATCCTTTTCTGCCGGTGTCTGCGTGTCAGTTCCGTTTTAAACTTTTTCTGTAAACAAGAGCACAGGAACCCTTCGAAGCTGATACCCATATCAGAATTGTATGAGTTATAAGCCCTCCATAAGGTCAAATTTGCGATGGAGTAGAAATCATCGTAGTCAGCTTTTGACAGAGGTTCATTAAACCGCATAAAGATTGACTTTGAAATCTTTTTCAACAGTCGCATGTCATTTTCACAATAGGGCTGTAATACTGCTAAATCCGCACCTGACATAATTACTATTAACTCCTTTCCAAAATGATTTTGTATGAATTGTTTATTGATTCAATGGCCTATTGAATTAGTAGGCGTG
>JAAWIS010000141.1 GCA_022796475.1 Lachnospiraceae bacterium
CCAGTTCCCATTCCAGTTCTCCATCACCTTCTCACACTCTCTAATCGTTTCCTCACACAGATAATCCGAAAAATACCCGATATGGGTCTCCTCATACATCCTTCTATACTATATCTTGTATATGTTTTGATTAATGCGACAGCCCCCGATTTTATAGAAAAGTGCAACTTACAGAACAAAAAGTCCTGTTTCGGAACGCACAGCAGCAAGAGGAATTTTGCTGATTTTACCGCTTATAACATAAGAAGTTTTATACGCTGTCATTCTTTTCCGTTGCTGCCACAGAAATCCCGTTTACGGTTACATTATCATCGATTCCAATCACTAGGCAGCGACGTCCATCAATAATTTTCGTTTCCACCAGATCAGCGCAGTCCGGGTCTACCTGGATGGTAATGACCGGAGTTTTAATTTCAAATTTTCTGGTGTTAGCAACATTAGAAACAAGAAGAGAAGCTTTTTCACCTGCTGTTTCGTCAAAATTGTAATCAAATGCTTCCATTTTTTCTGCATCCGCCCCACTGGTTTCCAGCAAGGTTCGCACTTGATGCTTATCTAATGAGAGGGGTTCTGGATCGTCTTTTTTCTCTTCGATCATGGCAGTAAGCTGTTCGTGGATATTTTTTACTAAAGCGTAATCACAGGTTTCACCAAGAGTTTCTTCTATCAGCGTGTGAAACGTTTCCTTTTGATCTCCTGCCGTCATGGGTATCAGGCAGCCGGATAAGGATTCCACAAAGGATTCATGAAGGTCCTCTCCATTTTTTGAGTAATAGAGGAAACTGTGGATATCGGTACTGCGGTCATGGAAGGCTGGGAATAAAAAGCCTCGATCCGGCATTTCCACCAGCCAGTCCCTGGTACGGTTGCGGAAACAGTTTTCAGCCGTATCATAGGAAAGGCCTGCTTTTGATAACTTCACCGGACAGATGGAGCAGAGAATAAAATCGTAAACTTCCTCAGAAGCGTCAAACAGATCCAGATTATCTGAGGATTTCCCGGGAATATCGTACAGGGCATGAATCAGCAGAATCAGATAGTTTTCACCGTAATCATAGGTTTCAATGACCTTATCATAAAATGCTTCCAGCAGGTCAGGTTCTTTAAGATGGCTGGTGCGCAGCTTTAAAAGGAAATGCTGCCCACCCCCCGGCATTTCAGAATCTGTGGGAAAGTCCATATTCAGCAGGTTTTTCCCAAGAGTGCCGGAAAGGGTTTTTCGGAAAATCTCAAAATATTTAAAACGCTCTTCTTCCGGAAGGGAGAGAAAAGCATCGGTGATTTCCGTTTTTTTGTTTTTGTCCCCATCCACATAGCAGCCGCAAATATGGGTGATAGCACAGTTATCAGGGGTAAACTGCTTTTTAATTTCAGAAATTTCTTTTTTATTCATGGTATGTAACCGCCTTTTCATTTTCTGTGAAAGTCCTGCCGCCGATTAGACGGCCTAAGTTCAGGTATTCCAGGTGCGCCTGCCAGATTTTCATATGTGGTGATGCCATTGCAGGGAATAAAGCCGCATCAGATGTCAGGACAGCAAGGTTTGTTTTGTTATTATATATCGGATTTAAAAGGGAGGCAAGTCCTTTATCAAAGAGTGCAGTCTGGCTTTCCTATGGTTACTGCACGAAAAAACAGATAATTATCTGCACACTAATTAATTTGGGGAGGGTTACTTTAAGGCTGTAAAATGGCATGATGCCAGGAGCAAAATCCCTTTTGTTCGTAATTTCATACTCTCAGTGGACAAGAGGTGTGTATTCCCTTGTCCACTAAGAGCGCCATTGAAAAATAAAACTTGTCAAAAAATAAAATTTGTGGTATTCTGGACAGTAAGTAGTTAGCTAAAACTAACTAAAATTCAGGGGAGGAACACAAAATGAGTGTTGTAATTATTGGCGGGCATGACAGGATGGTATGTCAGTATGAGAAAATCTGCAGGGGTTTTTCCTGCAGTGCAAAGATTTTTACTCAGATGAGCGGAAATTTATCCAAGCAGATTGGACAGCCTGATTTGATGGTGTTATTTACTAATACAGTATCCCACAAAATGGTTCGATGTGCTTTGGAAGAAGCAAAACGGACCCAAACCCGGGTAGTCAGATGCCATACCAGCAGCAAGTCGGCGCTGATGGAAATTCTGGAAAAAGAAGTGGAAGCAGCCACATAAAGAGGAGATTTTAATGGATGGAACTATATGGTATTTTCGGTGTGAACAGTAACCCGGTGTGCACTGCAACTTGGCTGTTTCGGTTAAATTGCCTTGAAATAGATTAAGGAAATTGCTATAATCCTATTTAATAAGGCAAAAAACATAATGGGATGCGGGATGTACTGTGGGCAGGCGGCGCAAGGGGGAACAAGAATATCATAACTGTCAGATTCATGAAAAATGATAAATGGAAAAGGGAAGAATATTATGAATAGGAAGGGATGTTTGTCTGAATATAATACAGACAGAACATTAAAAATGATGAAGGAGGGATTATGGATACTGCAAATTTTAAGTGGATAAGGCAGCCGAAAAGTTATCATATCAAAGGGGATAGAGTGGAAATTGTGACAAATCCCCATACTGATTTGTGGCAGAGAACGTACTATCATTTCCAAAATGATAATGCACCTGTTTTCCAGATGGAAACAGAGGAAAAATTTTTCACTTTTGTGGTGAAAACAGATTTTACAGACAGCCATCATCGTTTTGATCAATGTGGTATTGTTATGTATTTGGACAGTGAAAACTGGTTGAAAGGCTCGGTTGAATATGAGAATGAAATGTTTCAGCATTTAGGAAGTGTGGTGACAAATGGCGGATATTCTGACTGGGCTACTACAGCAATTCCTGCTGATGTAACGTCTATGTGGTATCGTTTTAGCCGGCGGGAAGATGATTACTGTATTGAATGCTCAGAAGATGGCGTGAACTACAGACAGATGCGCATTTGCCATATGCACAAAGGCGGCGGAAAAATCCAGTTCGGTATTTATGCCTGTTCACCGGAAGACTCCTCGTTTCAAGCGGTTTTTACTGATATGAAGCTTACTGACTGCCTATGGAAAGCCCATGATGGGCAGCAGCCTGATTAAATTATGGTTTCCAATGAGTATTGATAAAATTCATGCTGCATAAAACAGGCGCTGACAGAATAAAGAAAAATTTCATTGTTCCAATTACAATTCCAACAATGGTTTTGCTTGTTTTAACGCGTTTCGGTATATACAATTCCCATCAGACCAAAGAGAGGAAGAATATATGATATGCTAACCATATCAAGAGAACATGTAACGGATATTTTAAAAGAAGGCCAGATCCCGGCTGCTTTCTGCAGCAGCGGTGATATCGTAGCATTTGAAACCAGGGATTGCTATGACGATAATGATATTACAGAAGAAAATCCATACGGAAACCGGAAAGGCGGACTGGAAAATCCGGCAACGGGGCCATTGTATGTAAACGGCGCTGAGCCAGGCGATATCCTGAAAGTGGAAATCCGAACAATCCGGCTGCGGGAATACGGCATTATGCGGACCTCTGCCACAAATGGAGCGTTCCATCACCTTTATCAGGATAAAACGGCTAGGCGATTTTACTTTGAAACAAACAGAGAAACCGGGAAACAAGGCTTTTGGTTTGATGACAGGCAGTGGCTGGACTGTGATCCTATGATTGGGGTAATCGGCACTGCGCCAGAAAAGGAAGGGGTTTTAACGATAACTCCCGGCATCCATGGCGGTAATATGGACTGCAGCAAGATTACGGAAGGAGCTGTCTTATATCTTCCTGTGTTTGTAACCGGAGCCCTGCTATCCATGGGGGATCTGCATGCCAGGATGGGTGACGGTGAAGTTTTAATCTGCGGCCTGGAAACTGCCGGTACTGTGACAGTGGAAGTTACGGTTCTGAAAGCTGCCCGCCATTCCGTGATTCAAAAGGCCCTTCCTCTGCTAAAGTCCGGAAATAAGCTTATGACCATCCAATCAGCAGAAACCATGGATGAAGCCGCACGTCTGGCAGCAGCAAACATGCAGCAGTTCGTAAAGGGGATGACAGGACTGGATGATGTGAATTCCGGAATGCTGATGTCCCTATTAAGTGACCTGGCAATCTGCCAGATTGTAAATCCCCTTCAAACGGTGCGCTGTGAATTCCCGGAAGCAGTGCTGGAAACGTATGGGGGATACCTGCCATAGTTTTTGATATTCAAGATCTGCAAATTTTTATAAAATAAGTATCTTATAAAAAAGAGTCCGGCTTGCCGGACTCTCGCTCCAGAGCGCGTCTGCGTCAGCAGACAGTTTCCTGGTTTTATATCTCATATTTCAAGATGGAGAATGGATAAGCGATTTTAAATGCCCCATTAGGAACCGAATCACCTGCTTTCTGGTTACAATACCAATAAACATATTCCGATCATCTACAACCGGAACAAAATTCTGATTTAAAGCTTCTGAAAAAAGCTGTGTCAGTTCCACATCCGTTTTCACAGCCGGATTCCGGTTCTCCTGCATAATAGTTTTGATGGCCATAGACTGACCGTTCTCATCTTCATCTTTCCCGTCAAGAAAGGCCCAAAGAAAATCCCCTTCACTTACGCTTCCTGCGTAAGTTCCGTCTTCCCGTATTACTGGAACAGCAGTGTACCCGCTTGTTTTCAGTTTTCCCATAGCAGCAGAGATGGATATGGTATCATCCAGGTACATGGTATTGCTTTTTGGTATTAAAAGTTGAAAAACATTCATTTTCTTGTGTATCTCCCATTATCATTAAGATTAAGAACAGACTTAAAAGGCGGTTTTTTGAAACTATTTGCCATATGTAAACAATGATTTAGCCTATTCCATAGCATTATAGCAGATTTATAAAGGAAAAACAGGCTTTTTTCAGTAATTTTACAGAAAATTCACAGGTTATTCATAGTTTCTGTAAGAAGGAGGGCTCCCCTTGTCCGCTGAGGGTAAGCAGACAACATAGGAAACATTCAGCAGCGTAGTGAGGGGAATATCACAACATTACCGCGCTCTTGCTTCGGAAATAGCGCTGTGGATTTTTTGGTGATATGCCACTCCTAACGTTTCCCTTTCGGCTTTTTTCTTGCTTCCAGCAGGCTGCTGCAGGTATGGTTTTGGCGGATTAGCGTACAGTTCTGATAAATATTTTTGCGAGTTTTGAAGAAAAAACAGTTGTTTTTATGAAGCAATAGTAAGAAGTTCCCATTAAATGTGAAAAAATATATAAAAATCAAAAAAATAATATTGACATTTTTGTATAAAAGATGTAATATGGCATTAACAACATTTTGAAACGATTCATATATTGAAAATACGAAAATCGGAAGATATTGT
>JAAWIS010000028.1 GCA_022796475.1 Lachnospiraceae bacterium
AGAGGAAATCAAGCCGGAAGAAACCACAGAAGCAGAAACAGAAGGAACGAAACCAGAAGAAACGGAAGAAGAAACAGAAGCCGCAAAGCCGGAAGAAATCGGAAGGCCTGGAACTCTGGCATCCGGAAGCAATGCATCTGGAAGCGGCAGCCAGGGGGCAGGTTCTGGCAGCAGCGGAGGGGCTGGGAGCGAAAGCTCTCAGAAGAAAAGCCTGATTCCCACAGCAGAGGAATTAGAGGCGATGTCCATGGAAGCGATTCTGGAATTATTTTGGAGCCTGGATGAAGAAGGCAGGGAAAAATTGATTTCTCTTTTGTCGGAAGAAGATCAGGAAGAGTTTTTTGAATATATGATGCAGCAGGCATTAGGGGAAACAATCGTAGTAGAACGGGATATTCAAAGCTACACAGAGGTTGCCCCATTCCTTCCGCCGGTTTCTGTGGGAAAGGCAAGAAAAATGAGCCGCAGCCGCTCTGCAGCCGCGATGGAAGGGATGGAAGGCGGAACGGATTCCTGGATCCAGCCGGATGGCGTTATTACAAATAAAACCATTGACAAAAAAGAAGACGGTACATATGAGCTGACCCTGGAAGCTTATGTAGAAGGGCAGGTTTCCATTGTCACTGAGATGGCTCCTACTGATATTGTGTTAGTGTTGGATGAATCTGGGAGTATGAGGGATAGTATGACTTCTACCTCTTATACGAAGATAATCGGAACAGTAACAAATGGCGGGTTGTATCAGGGAATAGATGCCGGAAACAAATTGGTTTATCGGTTAGAGGATGGGAGCTTTGCAAAGGTTAATCTTAGAAGGAGTGGATATTGGCCGTGGTCATATACTTATACTTACACTTATACAGATTTAAATGGTAAACGTGTAGCAATTGAATCGTCTGGCTCAGGTACTTCACCTTTTAATGCTTTTAGTGACAATTTTAAACAAGAGAATTTATATTGGGATATAGGTGGAAGCCGAAGAGTTGATGTTTTAAAAGATTCTTTAAATCAGTTTGTGGAAAACATTGCGGCCAGTGAGGGAAGTGAAGAGCACAGAATTGCGATTGTAGGATTTTCCGGCAGCTCCAGCATAAAGACCGGTTTTGTACCAGTCCAGGAAGGCGACAGTATTAACGCTGCTCTTACAAAAGCAATTGGATCATTGGAAACAGAGGGTGCCACACGTTCTGATTTAGGGCTTGAAAATGCAAAAAAAATTTTCGATAAAGATTCCCAAAATGAGGAAAAGAGGAACCGGGTTGTTATTCTGTTTACAGACGGGGAGCCCAATGGGCACAGTGGCTTTGATTCTGGAGTGGCAGACAGGGCAATCGGATTCGCAAAAAGCATGAAAGCTAATGGGGTAACCGTATACACAATCGGTATTTTTGATGGCGCCAACCCAGCTCAGGATCCCACCAGCACCAGCAGCAATAGAAATCAAACAAACCGATATATGCATTACGTATCTTCCAACTATCCGGAAGCAAGTAATCTGAATACTTCAGGCAGTATTAGAAATGAAGGGTATTATCTGGCGGCAAAGGATTCACAGGACTTGAACAGCATATTTGAACAGATTTCCCAGGAAGTGGGATCTGCTGATTATGCCTTAGACGAAACGACGATAATCCGGGATATTATCACACCAGAGTTTAAGCTTCCAGAGGGAGCCAGTGAAGATGATATTTCTGTTTCTACGGCAGATTACCGGGGAAATGGGAAGTGGGGCAGCTTAGAGCCCTTTGACGGCGCAGACATTACGGTTGATGGGAAAAGGATTGACGTAAGCAATTTTGACTTCCAGGCAGACGGCAATTTTGTTACAGAGGGAACGGATCCCAGCGGGAAAAAACTGGTGATTCAAATTCCGATTGAACCGGATTACAGCGAAACATTTGGCGGCGGTACAAAACCAACAAATGCGGAGGGTTCCGGCTTATGGATGGGCGGAAAGGGAGTGACGCCGTTTATTCCTTGTGAAGCGTATGTCCCAATTCATTACGAAACGAGTGTAACAGATCAGGCAATTTATCTTACCAATCAGCCGGATTTTGAAAAGCTAATCCAATTTGTGGATGGGTTTACCCCAAATGGCGTCAATAACCAAAATGTTGATATTACTTATACCTTCCAAAAAGGGGAACAGGAAGTGGCAGTATATACCATACCAGAAGGGAAAACCAGCGGTATCGTAGAAATCAAGGATAAAACCTTATGGGAAAAGGATGATACAGAGTATACGGTTGTCTGTAGGGTGAAATCAAAAGAAGGTACAGAATCGGCGGAGGCAGTTCAGACAAAGCAGACGGCGACAGTATACATTCTGAAACCCACGCTTACATTTCAGGACAGCCAGATTTACCTGGGAGAAAAACCGGAATCCTATGATCAAAACAAGGATGAATCATTAACCTTGTGGAGCAATGCTTCAAAACCTGAGGATCTTGCAGTGCTGGATGATGGAATCACCCATGGAAAACCGGTAATCCAGTATGAATTTTCACCTTTGCCGGAGAGTGGAGAGTGGGAAACTGATACGTATGTATCAGCCAAAATAAAAATTGGGGAAACAGACATTACGGAGGAAACTGCCTTTGTCCACAGTTCCTGCAACTGCCGCCTGAATAAGACCTGCCAATTTGACGATGAAAAAGAACAGAATAAAGGCCAGTTTATTATTCATGTTCTGCCCTGCAGCTTAACGGTTCAGAAAGTTATGGGAAACGGGGAAGGGGATAAGCTGGAATCAAATGATCAGGTATTCCTGTTCCGGGTTACTGGTCTGGATGAACAAACTAACAGCGGTGTTGATCTTTTGATCTCCATTACCGGTACAGGCAGCAAAACCATAACCGGGCTTCCAGTAGGGAGCTATAGGGTAGAAGAAAACGAAAATTGGTCATGGCGTTATCAGGCAAAGGGAGAAACTGTCCAATTAAGCAGCGGTACGCCAAAGGGCCAGGTTACTATTGTCAATCACTTATCCAACCGCCAATGGCTCAGTGATGAAGCAGAAGAAATGAATCGGTTTCATGGAAAGCAGAGAACAGCCGCTGTAAGGGAGGTTGCATATCTAAGGGAGGAGAAGTATGAATTCTGATAAAGGAAGATCGCGAAGGAAAATGGGCCGGAAACGATTTCTTCTGGCAATGATAACGGTTATGTTATTAGGCGCATCCGCAACTGGCACATCGCTGGCATATTTAGCTGCAGGTACGAATGAAATAACCAACCAGTTTGAAGGAGCTGCAGTTAAGGGAGCAGTTGAAGAATCGTTTAATAACTTTATAAAAAAAGATGTAACGGTGAAAAATACCGGAGATACAGATGCCTATGTGCGGGTGGCTCTGATTCCGAACTGGGTAGATTCCAAGGGGGAAATTTACAGAGAAACGCCTAAAGCAGAGGATTACAAGCTGGTTATTTCGGAGGGAAATGGATGGAGTTTGGGCAGCGACGGATTCTATTACTATACCCAAAAAGTGGATCCGGGGGCTCATACAACAGTGCTGGTGGAGTTATGTGAACCGTCGGCAGAAAAAAAGGACGAAAATGGGAATCAGCTTCAGTTCCAGCTTCATGTGGCGGCATCTCTGATTCAGGCCAGACCAGATCAGGCAGTAATAGAGGCCTGGGGACAGGAAGCATACAGCCTGGTTACAAAAGCCGATCCGGCGCCAAACAGCATTGATTAAAGGAGGGCAGGCATGAAAAAGAACCAAATTAAAAAAATAGCTGCCCTGATGATGACGGCTGCCCTTACTTTTGGAACAGCCGGGCATGCTATGGCAGAAGATTCTTCTATTACCTATCAGGGCGGTGCAGAAGCATTTGTAACTGTGCCGGAAGGAAAGGATTTATTTCAAAATTTTAAAGGTGTAATGCCTGGAGATACCCGAAAGCAGACGGTGATTGTAAGCAATACCGTTAACAGCAAGGGAGGAGTAAGGATTTACTTAAAGGCGGAAACGGAAGAAGAAGGAACAGAAGGGTTTCTGGAGCAGATGACGTTAACTGTCGTGCAAAACGGCCAGGTTTTGTCAGAAGGGCTGGCAGATCAGCCGGCAGGACTGGCAGAAAATGTACTGTTAGGCACATTTAACGGAAAGGGCCAGATACAGCTTGATCTTTCACTGACAGTTCCTGTTACCATGGGGAATGAATTCCAGGATGCGGCAGGAAAAATCCGCTGGATTTTTACAGCAGAAGAGCTGGACGGAAATAAAGAACAAGATCCCTTTGGAGGCGGCAGCGGAAGCGGCGGTGGCGGAGGAGGCGGCGGCACCGGTACTGGAGGAGGCGGAGGAACCCCTTCGCCTGCTGAAATTCCAGATGGGGATCCGGCATTAGCGAACCTGGAACAGATTGATGATGAAGCAGTTCCTCTGGCTACAAACCCATTGCTTGAAATGATCGAGGACGTTTTAGTCCCCCTTGGAGTTTTGCCGAAAACAGGTGACGGATCTGTAACGTATGTTCCGCTTTTAACTGTGCTGGCTGTCAGCGGGATGCTGATTATCCTGCTGATTCAGAAACGGCGGAAAAAAGAAACAGAATAAATAGAAATAAGCGCTGTGGGCGCCATAGAACATGTTCGAAAGTTTATGGCTGCGCCACGGCGCGCGAGTCCGGCTTGCCGGACTCTTTTTTATTCGCTGTCGGTTTGATTAGGAGGATTTTAGTTATGTCAGCCAAAAATCAATCAAATTCATTTCATCCCTCAAAAATTTTAGTGTACTGTCTGTTTGGCATTCCTTGTATTTCTGAATCGATATTGATTGACTTATTATTGGAATTAACTAACCTATGGATTTAAGCCCTTCCATTCCAAAATTGGGAATAAAAAACCCCAGTGTCTTCAGCACCGGGGTTTTTGTTTATCCTGCATGGACTATTTACTACTTTTAGCCTGTTACAATTATAGCATATGCAAAACGGAATTGCGATATGTATTTGGTTTTAAAATCTAAAAAACTTATGCCTATATAAAGCTGGCAGCGCACCAACATAGCGCTGCAGCCTGGCCTGGGCAGCTCTGTTAAAAAGTTGACATCATCTTTCTTTCAGGTGTATGATTGTATCACGATAAGCAGCAGTTGCCAGCAGCAAAAATGGAGGTTATTATGTTGAAAGAGATTGAGGAACATGCAGTCATTACTGGCTTATTTGACACATATCCGGCGGCTTCGGACCGGAAAGCCTGGGAAGGGATACCGGAATCTTACAGGGAACAATTAGTAAAAGAGGGGGAAAAATGGCTAGGCTATCAATTTCTTCCTATCTACGCTACGGATTTTATGGAGTTTAGCCGCACCGGAAACCGAAGCAGCTATGAAAGCAAGCTGTTTCAAAGGAGAACCGTGCTGAATGCGTTGGTGCTGGCAGAGTGCGTCCAGCACCAGGGGCGGTTCCTGGATGAGATTATCAATGGCATTTTCGTAATTTGCGAAGAATCTGCATGGCAGCTTCCGGCTCACAATACGTATGTGAGGGATACGCCTCAGCATATTCTTCCGGATGTTTCCAGGCCTGTAGTGGATTTGTTTGCAGCGGAAACCGGGGCCGTTTTAGCAATGGCTGAGTATTTGCTGAGAGATGCCTTAGGGAGGGTAAGCCCGGTTATCTCAAAAATGGTAGACAGGAACTTGTGGGAAAGGGTGCTAAAGCCCTACCAAAGGGAACATTTCTGGTGGATGGGCGACGGCGTTTCTCCAATGAACAACTGGACAGCCTGGTGCACCCAAAATGTGCTGGCGGCAGCATTTACCAGGGAACTTCCCCAGACCGTTCAAAAAGAGATTATAAAAAAGGCCTGCAAAAGTTTGGACTATTTTTTAGATGAGTATGGGGAGGACGGCTGCTGCGACGAAGGGGCACAGTATTACCGCCATGCAGGCCTTACGCTGTTTAATGCAGTAGAAATCCTGAATCAGATTAGCGGCAATGCTTTCTTAGGCCTTTATCAGGAGAAAAAGATCCAAAATATTGCCTCCTATATCCGGAAAGTCCATGTAGCAGGGGAATATTATGTAAATTTTGCAGACTGTTCTCCCATTGCCGGGCGCTGCAGGGCCCGGGAATATTTGTTTGGGAAACGGACAGGAAACCAGGCGTTAATGGCATTTGCTGCCAGAGATTACAAGGATTGTGAAGACTGGCTGGATTTAGAGGAACATAATCTTATGTACCGGGTGCAGGCCGCTTTCTGCCATAAAGAAATAATGGAGCTGGCACAGGAAATCCTTCAGAAGGAAGCCAAAAGACAAGAGGCAGGAGAAAAGGGCATTTCGGAAGAAGACTGCTATTTTCCAAGTGCAGGCCTGTTTGTAGCCCGGGATGACAGATTCTGCCTGGCAGTAAAGGCAGGTGACAATGCAGACAGCCACAACCACAACGACGTGGGAAGCTTTACCATTTATAAAGACGGACAGCCGATGTTTATTGATGTGGGGGTGGAAAGCTATACGAAAAAAACATTTTCCCCAGAACGGTATACGATCTGGACGATGCAGTCCAAATACCACAACCTGCCCACATTCGGCCAGGTAATGGAAAAAGACGGTCAGAATTATAAAGCCAGGGATGTGAAGTTTAGCCTTGGAACAGACTGCTCCTGGATTTCGATGGATTTGTCAGGGGCTTACCCTCCATGCCGGATTCAGTCTTATGTCAGAAAGGCCAGCCTGGAAAAGGGCGGTCAGATTCAAATTACAGATGTATGGGAAGGGGATGAGGATGCAAAAAAGGTGGTGCTGTCCTTAATGACCTATGAAAAGCCCTGCATATTACAGGATCCGGGAAGGCCGGAGAGTAAGAATCACCAGGAAATGGATCTGGGAAACCAGGATGGAACGGTTTGCATTCGTATTGGCAGCCTGGGGAACTGCTGCATAAAAGGGGCTGCAGGAATCGAAACAGAGGAAATCCCCATTACAGATCCCAGGCTGAAACTGGCCTGGAAACATAATGTTTTCCGGACGCTGGTTTCCTTTAAAGGAAATACCCTGGAGATTAAAATCCCCAGGGATTAGACGGTGTTTCAGCTTTCCTCTGTTTTCTGCTGTACAAACTCACGGGGGGATACCCCGGAAACTTTCTTAAATACCTTGCTGAAATAAAAAGCGCTTTCAAAACCAAGATGATCCGCCACCTCATATATTTTCATATCCTGCTCCAGCAGCATGTTTTTTGCCCGGCTTACCTTCATCTGGGTTATGTACTCAGAAAATCCGATGCCACAGGTTTTTTTAAACAGGGCGCTTAAGTAATTTGGACTTAAGCCAAAGACTGCGGATATTTCATTTAATGTAAGCCGCTCTTCAATGTGGTTCTGGATATATTTCTGGATATTGGAAATCATATGTTCCTTATAGGAAACCCGCTTGGATTTTAAGGTATCACAGAGGCCGTCACGAAGGCGGATCATCCAGTCCGCTACCTGCTCCGAATGATTCATACGGTAGATGGAGCGGTAATGATCGGGATCATCAGAAAAGATTTCTGTGAGGGTTTCCTCCCCGGAGGGCAGCAGCGATAAGGCCAGGTACAAGATATTACAGGCTCCGTCAATCGCCTGAAGATAGCGGACCGAGCTGGAACGGAATAACTGGATCATCTGGGTTAAGGTATCATAAAGGATTCCGGTGTCAAATTCCTCAAAGGCTTTTGTTAAATCATTTTTAAATAAAGTAATATTAAAAGAGTTTTTTATATTTTCCGGCTGTACCTGGTTGTAGTCCCGAAATGGCTCTTCAGGCGAGGCAGAAGCAAATGCAATTCTGGCATCCTGATAGGAATCGCTGATTTTAAAGGGTGAGTCTGCTACAGAACCGATGCCTATCATTAGCTGTACATTAAAATAATTGTGAACCATGGTGGCGGCATTTTTTAATGCCTCCATCATTTTTTTGTGTTCTGATTCACCGATATCTGAAAAATAGAAAATAATAGAAAAATGCTTTAAATCCAGGGAGAGCACCTGGCAGGCCAGATGGCGTTTTAAAATATCGTTTACCATCTGCAGGGTGCTGCTGTACAAGTTCATCAGCTTTTCGTTAGTCATTTTCCGGGAGGAGCTTTCTAAAATTTCGCAGTGTGCTGCAGCGTAATACTGATTTTCAAAGTTTAGGTTTAAGTCCCGGGCCTGGATTTGAAATTGCTCCTCATTGTCAAACAGATTGTGGAGAAGCCGGAGAAAAAATTTGTCCAGATAGCTCTGCAGAAGAGGACGGCCTGTGCTGCGGCTTGTTTCGCTGGCCTTAAGTTCATTCAGACGATCTAAGGCTTTTTGAATGGATTTTTTTAAGGATTCCGGATCCAGCTCCAGTTTAATCAGGTAATCCACTACCTCGTAAGAAAGCGCCTGCCGTACCAGCTCAAATTCTTCATAGCTGGTAAGGATAATGAACAGAGGGATCCTTCCGTAAGTTTCCCGGCAGGTTTTTGCCAGCTCCAAACCGTTCATAATAGGCATTCGGATATCAGTGATCACAATCTCCGGGGAATATTCCTCAATCATTTCCAGCGCTGCGGCTCCGTTCATGGCGGTTCCGCAGACCTGAATGCCGTAGTCTTCCCAGTTCAGCATAGATTGAATGCCAATCTGGACCAATGGTTCATCATCTGCAATTAATAATTTTATCATGGCAGTTCACGATCCTTTCCATCTTTTAACGATCTGAAATAAAATTAGGCAGAATCCGGCGGGTTTTGCAGGATGCAGGGGATTAAAATGGACATGGTGGTATAGCTGCCTAACTGACTGTCAATGGAAATGCCGTAGGATTCTCCGAATTCATGTTGGATCCGCTGATTTACATTGGCAATCCCCACCTGGCGGAAAAAGTCAGCGCGGTTTTTCGAAGGCTTCTGGTGAAGAACTTTTTCGATGCTTTCCAAAGACATCCCTACGCCGTTATCGGTAATGGAAACCAGAAGATTTTCCTTTCCACGGTCTGTAATGAGCCGTGCATCAACCAGGATTTTTCCGGCAGCGCCTTTTGGCTCTATTCCGTGGAACATGGCATTTTCAACAATAGGCTGAAGAGAAAAACGGTGGATCCGGCATTGATACAGCTTTGGCGATTGGATGTTATATTCAATGGAAATACTTCCGCCGTAGCGGTACTGCTGAATCAGGAAATAGTCTTTCACCAGGTTTAATTCCTCCTCTAATGGAATCATGGCAGAGGAGCCTTTGGCTACCTGCTTTAAAAGCCGGGCAAGGGCAGTGGTCATTTCGGCAATCCCCATAGAACCTTGGATAGTAGCCATCCATTTAATGGAATTTAAGGTATTATAGAGAAAATGGGGATTAATCTGGCTTTGAAGAATTTGATATTCCAAATCCTTTTTCTGCTTCTCATCTGCAATCCGTTTTTCCATAAGATTTACCACATCAAGGGAAAGAGAATTAATCCCTTTTCCAATATCCCCTAATTCGTGTTCCCATTCAATTGAATCATCTCTGGAAAAATCGCCGCGGGCGATTTCGTTGATTTTTTTCCGTATTTTCGAAACCGGCTGATTTATGGTGCGGCTAAGGGAACAGACCATAAACAGGCCAAGGGATAAGATGGAAATACAGATGGCGGCAATCAGGAGCAGATAGAACTGCCTTTGCTGGATCAATTGCTCTTTTGACAGGATCTGATGAAGATACCATCCTTCCTGCCCAAGGGAATGGGTGATCAGAGTTTCAGTTTCTCCGCTGTCCATCCGTATTTTCTGGATCAGCGTGCCAGCATCTACATCTTTGATATGATCCTGGGAAAGCACTGTAAAATCCGGTTCCATTTCCCGAAAGTGCCCGCCGCCAACCAGGTAAAATTTGTCACCCATGGTAACATACAGGCGGCTGTCATTTGGAAGAGGGAAGGATTTTAAGTAGCTGGTAATCACATCTGTGGAAACAGACAGATAAACCCATCCGACAGCATTCGTTCCGAAGGTATTGTAGATAGGACGCACAATGGGAATGATGGGGGCATCCTGAAAATTTTTATAAAAAGGGTCATTAATAATCCCGATCCACTCAAGTTCCGGACTGGACAGAAGAGTTTTAAAGACCTGGGTTTCAGCAAGAGAGGAAACGTTATAGGAAGGAGGATCGCCTGATGCAGGCAGTACCTGAAGAAAATTCGTGCAGGTATTGTTGGAAACAATGACTCTGGTTATGTGGCGGTTGGTATTGCGGTATTCTTCCTTTAATCGATCAGAGCACTTTAAGGCAATGCTTCGGAGGGTTTTATCGGTTCTTGAAGCGATGGCTAAAGGGGCTTTGTCCTGAAACGTTTCCAGATAAGTCAAGATATCGCTGCTGGAATTGCACCACCGGGTGAAATAGATAATATCTTTCATGTCAGTAGAAACGTTATTGGCCACCAACTGCAGACCAAACTCTACCGATTGGATTTGGTTCCGCTTCAAAAGAGATTGGAATACAAAAAAGCAGACGCTGACTGTGATGAACGTAATCAGCAGGGTTGTGCCGATGGTAATCGCGATTATTTTCCCTTTTATGGTTTTGACGAAAGTTTTCATGCTCATAGGGTATCCTGACTGTCTGTTTACGGGTTGTATCATGAAAAGTATGATGCATTATGAGGAAAAAGTCAATAGTTTCATGCCCTGGAAGCCAGGAAGGAAGCTTCATTTCAGCCGGCAGAAATCAGAAACGTAGAAAATTATATTAAATTCGTAAAAAAATACATGGAATTAAAAAACACAAATATTCATCGGTAAATAATGAAGTTTTTATGCAATTTTTTCTATTTTGACAGAAGTTCGTTTGCGTTATACTGAAACCATAGTAAAAATACTATGAAAGAGGAGGAAACAAGAATGATGAAAAAAAGGTTACTTGGATTGACGCTGGCATGCAGCATGGCAGCTATGGCATTGGCAGGCTGTGGGGGGGCAGGAGGAGATTCTGAACCTACGACAGCAGCGACATCGGAAACAGCAGCGGAAAAGGCAGAAGAAGAGGCGACCACAGCAGCGCCTGTAGAAGCGGCAGAAGGGGATACCGTTTTAAAGTGGGCCGTTTGGGATGTTTCTTCAACCGTATATTATCAGCCGTTAATCGATGCGTTTGAGGCAGCTAATCCAGGCGTTAAGATCGAGATGGTAGATTTAGGATCCGCAGATTATCAGACGGTCCTTGCCACAGAGCTGACAGGCAGCGGTTCTGATTTTGATATTGCAACCATTAAAGATGTACCAGGTTATACTACGTTAGTAAACAAAGGGGTTTTGGAGCCGCTGGATGATTATATTGCAAAAGACAGCATTGATTTGTCCCAGTACGGCGGCATTACCGATCAGGTACAGGTAGGCGGAAAGCTGTATGAGCTGCCTTTCAGAAGCGATTTTTGGGTATTGTTCTACAATAAAGACGTATTTGACAATGCAGGTGTTGAATATCCTACCAACGATATGACCTTTGAGGCATATGATGCTCTGGCCAGAAGCGTTACCAATACAAATCCCGGAGAGGAAGTATACGGCGCTCACTACCATACCTGGAGATCTGCAGTTCAGTTATTTGGAATTCTGGACGGCAAAAACTCCATTGTAGACGGAAATTATGAGTTCTTAAAGCCTTATTATGAGATGATTTTAGCACAGCAGGAAGACGGCGTATGTCAGGATTATGCTACTTTAAAAACCTCCAGCTTACATTATTCCGGCGCTTTCGCCCAGGGCAATGTAGCGATGATGAACATGGGTTCCTGGTTTATCCCCACATTGATTGAAAAGATTAAGACAGGGGAGTATGGCCCGGAAGTTGCTAACTGGGGTCTTGTAAAATATCCTCATGCAGAAGGTGTAGAGCCTGGTTCTACCTTGGCAACCATTACTTGTCTGTCTATCCCGACTTCTGCTCCGAATAAGGATCTGGCTTGGGAGTTTGTAAAATTCGTATGTGGCTCTGAGGGTGCTGAAGTAGTTGCAAAAACAGGAACCATTCCGGCAATTACCACAGATGCTGTAGTGGCAGCTATTTCCGGCATGGAAGGTTTCCCGGAAGATGAAGCAAGTGCAGAAGCGCTTAAGACAGCAAATACGTATCTGGAAATGCCTGTTCATGAAAAAAGCTCTGAGATCGAAACCGTTCTGAATGAAGGCCATGACAATATTATGACAGAAGGCAGTACCATTGATGAAGGAATTGAAGAAATGAATGAAGGCGTTGCTGCAGTTTTGGGACAGTAGCCGGAAGAATTATGTTTGATTGTACTTAGATATTACTGCCGGAGCAGGGATGTAGGGTACATGGAAAAGGCGGACGGGCTGATTGGCCCGTCCGATTTTAAAGAAGGAGGGAAATATGGCAAATCAGAAAACGGTTGACCCCAATGCCGTAAAGGAAAAATTGGCAAAGCTGGAACCGCAGCTTTTGGCTTTGCAGGAAGAGCTTGGCAATACGTCTGATAAGAAAAAACGGAGCAGGCTGATTAAAAAAATAGAATACACCCAGGGGAAAATCAAACAGGCAAAGACCGGGGAACGGCTAAGCAGGCAGACCAAACGGGATCTGGTGGCTTACTCCTTTATTGCACCTAATTTTATCGGGTTCTGCGTATTTACACTGGTTCCCATTATTTTTGCCTTTGTTCTGGCATTTGCCCAGTGGGATGGCAATAATGCTATGAAATTTGTAGCTCTTGATAATTTTATTCAGGCATTTCAAAATGACCGATTCCTTGCGTCTTTGAAAAATACCATTATTTACTGTATTGCAACCGTACCATTGACATTAATCTGTTCTCTGGGACTTGCAATTATCCTGAACCAGAAAGTAAAAGGACGGAATTTTTTCAGAACGGTTAGCTTTTTCCCTTATGTCGCTTCCCTGGTAGCAGTGGCGGCTGTGTGGAATATGCTGTTTAGCCCTCAAAAAAGCGGTCCGGTTAATATGATTTTATATAATCTGGGCGTAGCGGCAAAAAGCCTTCCCAAGTGGTCAGCGGATAAAGACTGGGTGATGTTTACTGTGGTGCTGTTCAGCGTATGGAAAAATATGGGGTATTACATGGTAATCTACCTGGCAGGCCTGCAGGGAATCAACGGGGAGCTTTACGAGGCATGCAGTCTGGATGGAGCAAACACATGGCAGAAGTTTTTATACATTACATGGCCTCAATTACAGCCTACAACATTCTTTGTAACGATTATGCTGACCATCAATTGCTTTAAAGTATATGATATTGTGTATATGCTGGCAGGCGGCTCTAACGGAGTGCTGAATAAGTCGGCCATTGTCCTGGTATACCATATTTATGAAGAGGCCTTCCGGAACTGGAACTTAGGATATGCAAGCGCGGTAGCTATGGTGCTGTTCCTTATGGTATTGGCGGTGACTCTGATTCAGTTCAGAGGCGAAAAGAAGTACGCAAACTAGGAGGGTGAGAGATGAAAGTACAAAGCAAAAGTTATAAATTCTGGCGTGCAGTTCTGTACCTGGTATTGATTGCCCTTGCAGTTCTGATGCTGATTCCATTTGCATGGATGCTTTCCGCTTCTTTAAAGCTGGATAAAGATGTGTTTATTTTCCCCATTCAGTGGATCCCGGCAAATCCAAGATGGCAGAATTATGTGGATATCTGGACGAAGATCCCTTTGTCAAAGTTTGTGCTGAACACGTCGAAGCTTACGCTTATCGTAACCTTTCTGCAGCTTCTTACCAGCAGCTTTGCAGCGTATGCCTTTGCCAAACTGGATTTTAAGCATAAGAACCTGTTGTTTATGGCTTATATTTCTACCATTGCCATGCCCTGGCAGGTATATATGGTTCCTCAGTTTATTATGATGCGGAGCATGGGAATGAATGATTCCCATATGGCGATTATCTGCCTGCAGGCATTTTCTGCTTTTGGAGTGTTTATGATGCGGCAGTTTTACCAGGGAATTCCGGATGAGCTGTGCGAAGCAGCCAGGATTGACGGGATGAGCGAGTATAAAATTTATTCTAAAATTATGCTGCCGCTGTCAAAACCGGCCTTGTCCACCTTAACCATATTTACATTCGTGGCAACCTGGAATGACTTTTTAGGACCGATGATTTATTTGAAAACGGAGTCAAAAAAGACGCTGCAGATCGGTCTTCGTATGTTTATCAGCCAGTATTCTTCCGAGTACGGCCTGATTATGGCAGCGTCAGTGCTGTCGCTGATTCCGGTGCTGGTTGTATTCCTGGCCCTTCAGAAATATTTTGTGGAAGGAATTGCGGCAACGGGAGTAAAAGGATAATCGATATTTCATGCTAAGAAACCGGCGGCATAGCTGTCGGTTTTTGTGGCTTTATAGGAAATCGCTTCCTAATAAAGCCACAACCCTCCGGGGGATGCCCGCTTCGCGCTTAAGGAAAATGTCTGTTGACGCAGATGCGTTCCGGCGCGAGAGTCCGGCAAGCCGGACTCCCTGTTCAGTTAAAGATAAAACGGCTCAGAAAATTGGAAGAAAAATTTCAAGCAGCAGATAGGAGGATAATGAAATGAGTGATAAGATAAAGACATTATTTCAGGATAAGCCGGTAATCAGGCAGGAAGAGATAAAACAGGCTTTCGATTTTGCCCTTAAGCAGATTTTGGATAATTTAAAGGAGTTTACCAGCCATTTTAAGAAAGCCTACAGTGAAAACGGGTTTTATCAGGCTACAGAAAACGTAAACTGGACCACCGGTTTTTGGACAGGGCAGATATGGCTGGCCTGGGAGTGGGCCAAAAAAAATGGTCTTGAAAAGGAGGCAGACAGGTTTAAACAGGCAGGACAGATTCAGATTGAAAGCTTTTTGGAGCGGATCAATGAAAAGAGAGAAGTGGATCACCATGATATGGGATTTTTATATTCTCCCTCCTGTGTGGCAGGCTATAAGCTGATCGGAAGCGAAAAGGGGCGGGAAGCAGCCCTTAAGGCAGCGGATCAGCTTATTACCCGGTTCCATCCGGTAGGGGAATTTATCCAGGCCTGGGGTCCTATGGATCAGCCGGAGAATTACCGGTTTATTATTGACTGCCTGCTGAATCTGCCGCTGCTTTACTGGGCTTTTGAAGAAACCGGAAAGGAAGTCTACAAAGAGATTGCAGAAAAGCATATCCACACCGCCATTGCCAATGTAATTCGGGAAGATTATTCTACCTGGCATACCTTCTTTATGGATATGGAAACTGGAAAACCGGATCACGGGGCTACCTGCCAGGGCTTTCGTGACGGCTCTGCCTGGGCAAGGGGCCAGGCCTGGGGCGTATATGGAACCGCCATGGCCTACCGGTACACAAAAAGGAAGAGCTACATAGAAGATTTTAAGCATGTAACTGGATACTTTCTGGAACATCTGCCTTCAGACCTGGTTCCTTACTGGGATTTGGAATTTGGGGAAGGAGATGAAGAGCCAAAAGATTCTTCTTCCGCTTCCATTGCAGCATGTGGAATGCTGGAGATGGCAAAGTACATGGAGCCAGAGGATGGGGCGTATTACAGGGAGATTGCAGGAAAGATTATGAAATCTCTGGTGGATCATTATCGGGTAGCATCCATGGAAGAGTCAAACGGCCTGGTTCTTCACAGCACCTATTCGAAAAAATCTCCCTATAATACGTGTACGCCGGAAGGGGTGGATGCCTGCAATATCTGGGGAGATTATTTTTATATGGAAGCGTTAACCAGGCTTAGCGGAGAGTGGAATCCTTACTGGTAAAGGGCGGTTCAATAAACAGATTCCGGAAAGATATCTTCCGGATAAAAGAAAGGGAAGGCTCCGTTCTGAATGGGAAGAGAAAAAAAGCCAGTCAGGAAGGGGCCGTTCCAAATTAAAGAAGGAAGGGGAAAGACAATGAGATTGGAATCAAAAGAAGATTTTCAGGGACTGATGCACAAACTGCTGGACCCGCTGAAAGGGCTGTACAGCCAGGGCGGCGCCAGGCTTCATCTGGGCGACAGCGGGGTGACCTATTCCCAGGATGCAATTGAGATGGAGGCTTTCTCCAGGCCATTGTGGGCTCTGGTTCCTTTCTGGGCCGGAGGCGGAGAAGATGGAGAATTTCAGGCCATTTATCAAAAAGGGCTTGCAAATGGCGCCGATCCCCTTCATACTGAGTATTGGGGAGGGTTTGGCGACTACGATCAAAGATTTGTAGAAATGGCTGCTATTGCATGGGGGATGATTGTTTCACCTGGCCAGATATGGGAGCCTTTAAGCCAAAAAGGGAAGCAGGATTTGGCAGAGTGGCTTTACGGAATTAATGAACATAAGATTCCGGACTGCAACTGGCAGTTTTTTATGATTTTGGTTAATGTGGCCTTAAAAAAGCATGGATGCCGCTTCAGCCAGGAGATGCTGGAATCTGGCCTGAATAAGATAGAATCCTACTATTTGGGTGACGGCTGGTACAGAGATGGCGGCTCCTCTCAGAAGGACTACTATATTTCCTTTGCCATGCACTATTACGGGCTTTTATACGCGGCGGCCATGGAGGAAGAAGATCCTGAGCGGTGCAAAGTATTCCGTCACCGGGCAGAGGAATTTGCAGAAGATTTTATTTACTGGTTTGATGAAAACGGTTCGGCCCTTCCTTATGGAAGAAGTCTGACTTACCGGTTCGGCCAGGCAGCTTTCTGGTCTGCCTATGTGTTTGCCGGTTTAAAGGGGATTCCAAGTTCAGTGGTAAAAGGGATCCTGGCCAGGCATTTAAACTGGTGGGACAGCCAGAAAATTTATGACCGGGATGGAATCCTTACCATCGGATATGGCTATCCCAACCTGATTATGGCGGAGCGGTACAATGCTCCCGGTTCCCCATACTGGGGGATGAAAAGCTTTTTGTGCCTGGCCCTGCCGGATGATCATGAATTTTGGAAAGAAAAGGAAGTTCCCATGCCGAAGCTGAACCGGGTAAAAATGCTGAAACAGGCAGACATGGTGGTGCACCGGATGGAGAATCAGGTAACTGCATATCCAGCCGGCGTGTGTGAGAAATACGGCCATGGCCATGTGCCGGAGAAGTATTCCAAATTTGCTTATTCCACCAGGTTTGGGTTTTCGGTGGCCAGAAGCCAGATCGTGCTCCATGAAAATGCACCGGATTCCGCCCTGGCCTTTGTCATTGACGGCGACGACTACGTATTTGTGCGGAAAGTAAGCCTTTCTTATGAGTTGAAAGAAGACCGGGTGATCAGTACCTGGCAGCCCTTCCCAGGGATTTTAGTGACAACTGTAGTGATCCCAGAGGAGGACGGCCACAGAAGGATTCACAAAATTGAAAGCAGCTATGACTGCACAGCTTACGACTGTGGATTTTGTGTAGAACGGTTTACAAAGGGATACGGGCAGAAGGAAGAAGGAGCAGAAGCTGCAGTTTGGCATGAGGGCAGGCTGTGCCAGGTTTCAGGAAAAGGGCCAGAGGCGAAAGGACTGGTGATTCAGGCGGATCCAAATACCAATGTGCTCTATCCAAACGGGAACATTCCGGCAGTAGCTTACCGGATTAAGAAGGGAAATGTGATTACAGCGGAAACGAAAATAAGAGCAGTTGTAAGGAATTAGGAGGAAAAATGCATGGCGAATATAAGTATTACCGTATGCAGCGGGCAGAATACAGAGAAATGCAGGGTTTGCGGAAAAGATCAGATTTTAATGGTTTATGAAGGAGAGTATCAGCCTGGCGACAAGATAGTATTTGAAACAGATGAAAGCAATGATTATTATGTAATCCGGACAGACGGCACGATGGACGAGGCCTATGTGTATCTGACAGTAAACTCTTTGGAGTATGTCATTCCATTTGAGGAGAAAAAGATTGCATATAATCCGGTATCTTTTACTGGAAATCTTCATTACATTACCATGAGAAAGGCAGAGGAATATGAAAATACCGCTTACAGAAACCTGGCAAAAAATGTAATGGATCAAAACGGAGTTTCAGGATGCTATCCTCATGCAAGGGCCAATGTGGAAACCAGGGGAGAGTCTGTGTTTGCAGCCCGCAACTGTTTAGACGGAGTACTGGCGAATCGTTCCCATGGGGCCTGGCCTTATGAATCCTGGGGAATTAACAGAAGAGATGATGCGGAACTTACGCTGGAGTTCGGGCGTCCTGTAGATTTTGACCGGCTCTGTCTTTACACCAGGGCCGATTTTCCCCATGACAACTGGTGGATTCAAGCAACGATTACCTTTTCTGACGGAAGCCAGGAAGTGGTGGATATGGAAAAAAGTGAAGGCCCCCATGTATTTGCCATAGAAAGAAAGCAGATCACCTGGATGAAGATAAGCAACTTAATAAAAGCAGATGATCCCTCCCCGTTTCCGGCCATGACGCAGATAGAAGTATATGGAAAAAACAGCAGTAAATGAAATTCCGTTACTGTTAACACCATGACGAATCACCACGCTGATTCGTCATGAGCCAGTACAGTTATGGTGGCAAAGCATATGCCCCGGCTCTTAAGTTTACTGTGAAAGCTTGGCACCCCGTCGCCAAGCTGTGCGGAAACGGGGCCGCGAAGCGGCATCTTCCATGCCCGTTTTCTGCACATCCCCCGGAGGGTTCACAGGAACCCCCTTTCATTCATGGTGGTGCCCTAAGTGGGGCATGGGGGTTACTGTATCAATAATAAAAATGGATAAGGGGAGCGATAATATGGGAAGATTTTTCAGTGATGTAGTAGAAGAAGGGATTAAGAATATTTATTATAACATGTCAGCCGGAAAGGGGCAGGAAAGCTTTCGGCGGTTAGAACAAGCTTCCGCAGAAGGCGACGGAGATGCAAGCTGTATCTTAGCCAGATGTCTGTGCGGCTATCAGTATACCTGGAGCGGTCACGGTTTTCCCGAAGATGATAAACGGGCAACGGCACTGCTGCACAAATCGGTAGAACAAGGAAGCGCCATCGGCGTGCTGGTATCTCTTCGCAGCGGGGAGCTTCCTTTGTGGAGAAGAAAAAAGATGCCCTTTTCCAGTCTTCAGGAAGCCTTTGATATGGTGCTTCAAAAAGCAGAAGATGGAGATGCCTTTTGCCAATACACCATTGGCAATACGTACTTTTGGTGGGATTTTTTGGAAATTCAGGAAAAAAGCAAAAATTCATTTCCCAATAGCCAGGAATTCAAACGGTATTTGAAGGAAAATATTTCAAAGTGTGAGGACTGGTTTTGGAAGGCATACCGGGGCGGCATGTACCATGCAGGCAATAACTTAAATCAGTTTTATTTAAAAGGAGATGAGGATATCATCCCGCCCTGTCCGGAAAAAGCAGCGGGAATTTTCCGGATCGGGGCGGAGAAGGGATATCCGCCTCATCAGTACATATATGCTAAGGAACTGGAGCAGTTAGGGTTAAAGGAGGAAGGGCTTCGCTGGCATGAAAAGGCCGCCAAGGCTGGTGAAGCAGATAGCTGGTATTATGTAGGGGCAGCCTACGAGGAGGGGCAGGCAGTTCCAAAAGATCTGTCCTATGCGGCAGAATGTTATGAAAGAGGACTGCCTTCCGGAAGTATCGGATGCCGCAACCGTTTAGGAGCCATGTATTTTGACGGCAACGGGGTAATCCAGGATTATGACCGGGGAATTAGACTGATAAGGGAAGCTCATGAGCAGGGAAATAACTGGGGGCTGATTTATCTGGCCAAGGCCCATTTTTACGGATACGGGGCACCAAGGGACTATGGGATTGCCAGAGAATTTTTGGAACAGATTACCAGAGAAAACAGCGAGAAAGATTACATGCTGGGAGTCATTTATGCCCGGGGGCTAGGGGTAGCAGAAGACATTAAAAAGGGAGCTGAATACTTAAAGAAAGCCAGTGGAAGGGAAGATGCCAGGGAAGAGCTTAGCCGCTACCGGAAGACGCTGTTTGGCAAATGGGTGCGCCGGTGACAGGGAAAGACTGGAGGAACGAAGCAGGATATGACCATTAATGAAATTGCCAAGTTGGCCGGAGTGTCCAGGGCCACGGTGTCCCGGTATTTGAATCAGGGATACGTAAGTGAAGAAAAAAGAGAGCGGATCCGGAACGTGATAGAAGAAACCGGATATCAGCCATCTTCCCAGGCCCGGAATCTGAGAACCAGGAAAACCAGGCTGATCGGGGTGATTATTCCGAAAATTGATTCTCACACTATCAGCCGCATGGTAGGCGGAATCAGTACCGTGCTGGCTAAAAGGGGATATCAGCTTCTTTTGGCAAATACAGAAAATAATGAACAGGATGAACTGAAATATTTGAAGCTGTTTCGGGAAAACCATGTGGACGGGGTGATTCTTTCAGGCACAATCTTTACCAGAAAGCATTTGCAGGTGCTAAAGGAATACCAGGTTCCAGTGGTTATTTTAGGACAGTATCTGCCCGGTTATTCCTGTGTGTATCAGGACGAGTACCAGGCGTCCAAAGAACTGGCCCTTAAAATGGCGGCAAGCTGCCGATGTCTTTGCTTTGCAGGCGTTACCGTTCAGGACGAAGCAGTAGGCCGGAATCGTTTGGAAGGTTTTTGGGATGCCTTAAAAGAATCGGGACAAATCCTGGAGCGAAGCCGGGCAGCCGAAGGCGTTTTTGAGGTAGAATCCGGAATGAAGGCAGCCGAAGCGCTTTTGTGTGCAAATCCTAAGATGGATGGTCTTTTGTGCGCTACAGACGATATTGCAGTAGGAGCCATGCTGTATCTGAAGGGAATGGGGAAACGAATCCCGCAGGATATCCGGGTAGCCGGCTTCGGAGATACTCAGATTGCCCGGATCATAGAGCCGAATCTGACTACCGTTCATTTTTACTATAAAACCAGCGGAGAAGAAGCGGCCAGGATGCTGCTGGATCTTCTGGAAACGGAAAATCCGGTGTATCGGGAGATGAAAATGGGATACCGGATTGTGGAACGTGATTCCTTTCGGGAATTCGGTTCTGAACAAACAACACTTATAAACAAAACCTGCCCTCAGTGAACAAATGACAGAGGAATTTTGCAGTTGTAAGATCTGTAAAAAATATTGTTTGAAATTAGCAATTTTGCCAATTTACAAATAAGGCAGGATTGTTTATCATCATAACATGAGAACGATACCATAAGGAAATTCATTTCCCCAGTGAAAAAGGATGAAAGGGGAATAAAAAAGAAAGGCGGTCAGCATCATGAGCGAAGCAGAAAAGAAAAAGGGAAAGAACCTGATATCAGGGAAGAAGGAAAAGGTTTTGGAAGAAGCAAAACCCCAGACACAGGCTAAAGCAGATTTAAAAACAAAAGCGGAAAACAAGGCATTTCAGGCTGAAGCAGACCTAAAAGCGAAGGCGGCTGACACAGAAACCAAGATGGATACGGATCCCGGGAAGCAAGCGGCCTTGGAGGATACAGAGCTTAATAAGGATATGGAGCAGTATATGGAGCGCTTTCACCGTCATTTTGACGAGCTAAGGTGGCTTTACATGGAACTTTATGATAACGGTTCCATGTTTGCAGAGCTTTGTGAGAATATGCGGAGCTTTTACCGGGAAAGAGGAGCAGAGCTGAAATCATTAGACCGCAGCCGTGAGGAGAGGCCTGACTGGTATAAGCAGAATGATATGCTGGGAATGATGTTTTACATTGATAACTTTGCAGGCAATATGAAGGGAGTAGAGGAAAAACTGGAATATCTGGAAAAGTGCAATGTAAACTACATTCATTTAATGCCATTTTTAGATACGCCAAAAGGCCGGTCTGACGGCGGCTATGCAGTATCCGATTTCCGCAGGGTGCAGGAAAAACTTGGAACCATGGAAGATTTGGAAAGCCTTACAGCAGCCTGCCATAAAAGCAATATTAACGTGTGCATGGATTTCGTTATGAATCATACTTCCGAAGACCATGAGTGGGCCAGACGGGCCCGCCAGGGTGAAGGAGAGTATATGAGCCGCTACTTCTTTTTTGATAACTATGATATTCCGGCTCAGTATGAACGGACAGTTCCCCAGGTATTTCCCACTACAGCTCCCGGTAATTTTACCTGGCTTCCGGATATGGGCCATTATGTTATGACTACGTTTTATCCCTATCAGTGGGATTTAAACTATAAAAATCCAAGAGTATTTAATGAAATGATGTATCATTTCCTGTTTTTGGCCAACAGAGGAATTGATATTGTGCGCATTGATGCGGTGCCCTACATTTGGAAGGAGTTAAATACACAGTGCCGGAATCTGCCGAAAGTACATACGATTGTGCGCCTGATGCGTCTGATTAGTGAAATTGTCTGCCCGGGAATCCTTTTGCTGGGAGAAGTGGTAATGGAACCGGAAAAGGTGGTGCCATATTTCGGAACTGTGGAAAAGCCGGAATGTCATATGCTTTATAATGTAACCACCATGGCTACTACCTGGCATACAGTGGCAACCAGAGATGTAAGGCTGTTAAAAAAACAGTTGGATATCGTAAACGGCCTTCCAAAAGAATATCTGTTTTTAAATTATCTTCGCTGTCACGACGATATCGGATGGGGACTGGACTACAATACCTTAAAGATGGAGGGCATTGAAGAGCGGGCCCATAAGAAGTATTTAAATGATTATTTCCAGGGATATATAGATGGAAGCAGCAGCCGCGGGGAACTGTACAATGCAGATCCTATTACAGGTGACGCCAGGTTCTGCGGAACCACAGCTTCCATGTGCGGGATTGAAAAGGCCGGGTTTGAGCAGGATGAAGAGGGCATGGAACGGGCTGTCCGCAAAGATCTGATGCTCCATGCCTATATGTTTATGCAGTCAGGCATTCCGGTGCTTTACAGCGGGGATGAAATCGGCCAGGTGAATGACTATACGTACAAAGAAGATATGGACAAGGCGGCTGATTCCCGGTATCTCCACAGAGGGGCTATGAATTGGGAACTGGCAGGAAGGATTGAGGATGCGTCAACAGTAGAAGGAAAAATGTTCCGGGGATTAAACCAGCTGGAGCAGATTCGAATGCAGGAAAGTGTGTTCGTATCCCAGGCAGATACCTGGACCATTGAAACCTGGGATCCGGGAGTTTTGTGCATTGGCCGGTATTATAATGGGGAAAAGCTGATCGGACTATTTAATTTCTGTGAATTTGACCGCACTGCCTGGATTAATGAAGAGGACGGAAACTATACGGACCTGATTTCCGGCAAAAAGATGATGGCCAGAGGCGTGGATATTCCGGCATATGGATATTACTATTTAAAAAAAGATAAGGAGTAAAAGGGCCTTTTGACCATGGCATCATGATGATGGAAATAATCCGGGCGGCGGTTGCATAAGGCGATATTAAGGCTGCAATAATGATTGTACCTGCGGTATCCTTTGCTTCAGCCGGGTTTGTGCAAAAGACTGAGTCAAAAAAGCAGGGGCAAAACCAATGTGAGGGAGCTGGTTTTGCCTCTGCTTTTCCGATACATCCTAATACAGTCTTACTCCTTCGCCGTTTACATAGTGACCGTCAGGAGTAAAGCAGCCGGCCCACATGGCGCCGGAATTGGGATCCAGATAATACCATCCGCCGTTAATCAGCGTCCAGCCAGAAGCCATTTGGCCGGAATTGGAAAGGTAATACCAGTGAGGGCCGATTTTCTGCCATCCGGTAGCCATAGAACCATCAGGGAAACTGTAATACCAGGCGTTTTCCAGCCAGATCCATCCGGTCTGCAGGTATCCCTGGCTGTTAAAATAGTACCATTTGCCATTAATCATCTGCCAGGAGGAAAAAGGCCATCCGCCGTTGCTGTACCGATACCACCATCCGGCCTGATCGTTTATCCATTGCCCGGCAGGATTCAGACCGGGGCTACCAGGGGAAGCAGAATTGCCGTATCCAGGGCCGCCGTAGGAACTTTGCAGATAATCTTCCTCATATCCCCATCCATAGGAACCGGAACCTTCATAGCCAGGCCCTCCATAGGAATCCCCGCTGCTGCCTTCCCCATAATCGTCATCCCGGTTATCGGCGGCCTCATAGCTGTCCACATATCGTTTCTCAGAATGGGAAGACCACATCTGACTGGCATCAAAGCCGGAATCGTATGGGCGGACACGAAAGGTATAGTAGCCGCTGCTGGTCATATAGCTGGTAAAATCGTATTCATCCAGGGCAGTTTTTTTCGTGGTTACAACGGAACTGGAAGAACCGCTGCTGTTCCAGCGGTATAGACGAACTTCACAGCCTTCTGTTCCGTAATGATTTTCCCAGGTAGCGGTATTGCCGCTCCAGGAAAGGGCGAAATCTTCCTGGGAAACAGTTCCGTTTCCGGAAACGCGATCCAAATAAAAATCCAGTTCCATATAAGAGCCATTATCCATGATGCTTGCAGAAGCAAAGACAGCGCCAAATCCGCTTAAAGAAAAATACTGTTTGCTGGTGCGGGTAAAACGGCAGTATTCGGAGGCGTACAACTCCACGCGGACTTTCGGACGCTCATTTTTCTGCCAGATTTCATGATCATTCAGAAAGCGGGCGGAATCTACATAATACCGGGAATCCTGGCTGGTTACCGTCACTTCCCCAATGGCGGCGCCGGCTGTCAGATCTCCCGCATCAACAACAGTAAGAGAAACCGAATCGATTTTTTCGTCTGCCCCAAAAACGGCGGCAGCCGAAAATCCAGTCAGAAACAGGGATAGGATGGCTGCGGCAAGGTAAGGCTTTCGCTTCATGAAGTACGTCCTCCTTAAAGTTAATTTGTTGTCTGGTTTTGAGATGGCTGTCCGGAAGAAAGGGATTCCAAACCAAAGTTTAGTGCCCCGTAAGCATCCAGAATGCCGCCGGATACTGATTTTTTGCTCATGCTTTCCAAGGGCCTGGCCGATGCCAGAAGAGCATTTTTCACATCTAAAAGGCTAAAATCTGTCCGGTAGGAGTATACCATAGCAGCAACGCCAGTTACCATAGGAGCTGCCATGGAAGTTCCGCTCATAAAGGCATAGCCGCCGCCAGGGGCAGTGCTTAGAATATAGGAACCAGGTGCGGCGATATCCACAGAAGCAGCGCCGTAATTGGAGCTGGCTGCCAGGCTTCCGTCAAAAAGAAAACTGGATACGGATATCACATTGTCATAGGGCAGGGAAGCGGGATAAATAGGCGTATCATCAATATCATAGCCTTGTCCTTTGGAATCTCCATTTCCGCTGGCGATTACAAAAAGCATATTGGAATTTTTGATGGCATCCTCCAGTTCCTGGCTGAAGGCAGCAGTTCCAAGGCTTAAATTGCAGATGGATGCACCGTGGGCCTGGGCATACCGGATGGCCTGTGCCACTGAACTTGGAGAGCCAATTCCCAGAGGACCCCCAAGAGCTTTTAAGCACATTAATTTTACATAGCGGTTATCCGTAATTCCGGCAACACCTCCCAATCCCCTTGCAGCGGCAATGATGCCTGCAGTGTGGGTGCCGTGACTGTCTTCCGTCCCGCTGTAAAGGGTAGGGCTTTCCGTAAGGAAGTTCCATCCATGGATATCATCAATATATCCATTGCCGTCATTATCAATCCCATCTCCGGGGATTTCGCCGGGATTGGTCCACATGGCGTTTGTAAGTTCCGGATGGGAATAGTCGATTCCCGTATCAATGACAGCAACGATCACCTGCCGTTTTTCTTCAGGGGCCTTCTCATCGTACTGACTCCAGGCTGGAAGGATATTAATATCCATTCCAGGCACTGCCTTAATCACCGTAGACTGGTGTTCCAGCATTCCAGGTTCCAAATCCGGAAGGGAAATAGAAGAAGAACGGCCCTTTCGCTTCCCGTATACAGAATCCAGGGAACGGAAGGAGGTGGTCATCTGAACAAGCTGGAATTCCCCGTCATTTTTCAGTCCCCATTGGTAAGTGGCATACCGGTCGTTTAAAGATAAGTTTTGAAGGCCAGGCCCAATGGCTAAGGGATAGAGAAGACCGCCTGACTCAAAAGGTTCCGTTTGGGCAAGTACGCCAAAGGGAATGGCGGCAGATAAAATAAGGGAAGCAATTGCGGTTTTTAAAGATCTGCTGGGGGGTCGTTTTTTCATTTATTAAAATCTCCTGATATCATAGCATGGTTATGAGTTAAATTTGGCTGTAAAATAATGTTCTCCGCCACCGTGCAGCCTTTAAGCAGAGCGTTTCTGCATCACGGGAGTTTCTTATGATATAAAAAATTATATCATAATCTTTCCAGTCAAAGATGAAATTTATGTGAAGAATTTCTTACAAAGCGAAATAAAAGATGTAAAAAAATTAGAGGAAATTTTTTTGCTAACTATGCATTGAAAAAATTTTTTATTTATGCTATATTAGAAATAACAAATACAGGTTATTGCAACTTTTTGTGCAAATTGTAAAAAGGAGGAACTTTTTCGTGAACAAACAGGAATTTTATGATCGGATCAAGGGACAAATTATAGTGTCATGCCAGGCATTGCCCGGAGAGCCGTTGTATGTGGAAGAGAAGTCAATTATGTATTTAATGGCCAGGGCAGGCAAGATGGCAGGAACACCAGCGATTCGTACCAGCAGTATCCGTGACGTAATCGCGATAAAGGAGGAAACGGGGCTTCCGGTAATTGGACTGGTAAAGATTCAGTATCCTGGATTTGAGAGCTATATCACACCAACTATGAAAGAAGTAGACGAATTGGCGGCAGCAGGAAGTGATGTTATTGCGTTAGACTGTACCCTTCGCCAAAGAGGAGACGGCAAGACGGTAAATGAGTTTATAACAGAAGTTCGCCAAAAGTATCCGGATGCGATCCTGATGGCAGATATTTCTACATATGATGAAGGAGTTAATGCCTGGAAACTGGGGATTGATATCGTGGGTACTACTATGAGCGGATATACCCCTTATTCTCCGAAGCTGGATCAGCCGGATTATGAGTTAGTGCGCCGTTTATCAGAAACACTGGATGTTCCGGTAATCGGTGAAGGCAAGATCCATTACCCGGATCAGGCTGCAAAAGTGCTGGAAGCCGGAGCACATGCAATTGTGGTCGGAGGGGCGATTACCAGGCCTTTGGAAATTGCAAACCGTTTTATGGATGCTATCAAGAACCGTTAGACAGGAGGAACACTGTGAGGATCGCAGCATTGGACATTGGAGGGACTTCTATCAAGTCAGGAATCTGGACAGGGGACCTTCCTAAAGAGGTAAAAGAACAGAACACCGAAGCAAAACTTGGAGGCGCTCATGTGATGGAGCAAGCCAAAAGGATACTCCACAGCTATGGCAGTTTTGACGCCATCGGGATTAGCACTGCAGGGCAGGTAGATTCTGTAAACGGGATGATCCGTTATGCCAATGAAAACATTCCTGGCTACACAGGGATGAAAATCCGGGATATTATGGAAAAGGAATTTTCAGTTCCGGTTGCAGTAGAAAATGATGTTAATGCTGCGGCCATAGGAGAAAGCCGGTTCGGAGCAGGCCGGGACATGGAACATTTTTTGTGCATTACTTATGGAACCGGCGTAGGCGGGGCGGTGGTCTTAAACCGTTCGATTTATCGCGGAAGCTGCTTTTCAGCCGGTGAATTCGGAGGAATTTTGATTCATCCGGAGGACAGGAGAAAGGGAGAACCTTTCAGCGGATGTTATGAAAAATATGCATCCGCAACTGCACTGGTTGCCAGAGGAAAGAAGCTGGATGAAAATTTAGACAGCGGCAGAAAGATTTTTGAACGAATTAAAGAATCAAAGGTGCAAGAACAGGTGGATCAGTGGATTGATGAGATTGTCTGCGGATTGATTTCTCTGATTCATATTTTCAATCCCTCCGGTATTGTACTTGGGGGAGGCGTGATGGCACAGCGTTATATTCTGGAGCAAGTGCAGGAAAAAGTAAAGAATCAGATCATGCCCAGCTTCTGCCAGTTAAAAATCTGTCAGGCTCAGCTTGGAAATCAGGCAGGGCTTTTAGGGGCGGCAAGCCTGGCGGCAGAAGCTCTGGAAAGACAACAAAGGAGCGTATTAGAAAAGGATTTTTAAATACGTTCAGGGAACAGTCAGAATACAGCTAGTTTTAGATAAGGGGGATTGTTATGCCAAGTGACTTTATTACTAAAATTCGTTCCTCATACAACCAACTGACTAAGGCAGAAAAAAAAGTAGCAGATTATATTCTTGCATATCCAAAAGATGTGTTATTTATGTCAATTACTGATCTGGCAGAGGCCTGCGAAGTAGGAGATACCAGTGTATTCCGGTTCTGCAAAACCATGGAATTAAAGGGTTATCAGGAATTTAAAATGATGCTTTCCTTAAGCATCAGTGAAGGACAGGAAGATGTAGATCAGTTTACGGGCAATAATATTTCCCTGGATGATTCGTTTGGGGAATTAACAAAAAAGGTGCTGAATACGAATATTAATGCTTTGACGGAAACGTATTCTCTGATTCGGGAGGACGACGTGAACCAGGCGATTATCATGCTTCATGAAGCCAGGCGAATCTTCTTCTTCGGCGTAGGTGCCAGTATGCTTACTGCTATGAAAGCAATGAATAAGTTTCTGCGGATTGAAAATAAAGTGTTCGGGATTCAGGACTCCCATATGCAGGCTATGGCAGCCGCAACCATGTCTGAGGAGGATGTGGCAGTTATGTTTTCCTATTCAGGAGCCACTAAGGATACAATCCATGTGGCAGAAGTGGCAAAAAGAGCAGGGGCAAAAATCATCTGTGTTACCCGGTTTGTTAAATCGCCCCTCAGTGCATATGCAGATATTACATTACTTTCCGGGGCAAATGAAGGGCCGCTCCAGGGGGGCTCCACCTCAGCAGAGATCAGCCAGCTTTTTTTAATCGATCTGCTGTATATGGAATACTACAAACGCTATTTTAACCAGTGCAGCGTTAATAATGAAAAAACCAGTGCGTCAGTAACGGAAAAGATGTGTTAGATTGAATACGGAAAGAAAAAGAACTCAGCAAACATAAACGCAAAGGCTTGAATTTAGCAAAGAAACTGCTCCTAAATTTTGTTTATGAATGCTGAGTTTTATTTTAGTGAACCACTTGGCATTTGGAGTCATTAAGTGCTGGAAGGCCTGGGGAGTGAGTGGGATATTACAATGTTGCCTTCAGCAGACTGGAGTGAATTGAGAGGCTGAGCTAAGGAATGATTCCCGGAATCAGATCAGCAAGGGCCTTTGCGAGAGCCTGGTGTCCCTGGGCGGTCAGATGCATATAGTCAATATGGTTATTTTCTGTTGCTGCTTCATTTGCATCAAAGTAATGGCACTTCATCAATTCAGCGATTTTTTTAAATTCACTGCCAAGAGCTTCTGATTTTTCAGCACATCCCCGTCCCATGGTAGCGCCAACTTCGGTTTGTTCATATTCCTTTTCTATATTTTTGGGAGTGATAATTAAAATATTAGCCTTGTTCCGCCAGCAGTCAGTGGTGGCAATGGCTTTGGCTACCAGGCGTTTCAGGCCTAAGGCAATACAGGCGGCAGAAGAAGAAAAGCGTTCTTTTGTATCATTGGTTCCCAGCATGATAATGAGAAGATCCACCGGTTCATGGCTCATCAGGCAGGGATAGATATAGGACAGGCCAGACAGCCCTTCGTGAATCGGGTCATCGTAACAGGTAGTGCGGCCGGATAACCCTTCTTCCAGAACCAGATACTCATCTCCTAAATATTGTTCCAGCAGTTTGGTCCACCGCTGATCCTCTCCGAAACGTCCGTTATCCTCCGCACGATAGCCGTGTGTATTGGAATCACCAAAGCATACGATGTGTTTTTTCATTGCCATACCTCCTTGCAGAAATCAATTTGAATCATTTAGTTTTCTGATTGTTTTGTAACAATCATATCATTGTTTGTTTCGGAAATCAACGAAAATAAAAAATATTTTTCGTGATTGATATAAAATAAAAAAAAATACCAAAAGGCGGGAAAAATATGATAACAGAAGAAAATAAAGAAAAAATTTTTCAGAAAATCCCTGTTAAAGTTCCGGGGCAGCTTAAAAAGGAAGGCTGCCTAAGGGTGTATTTATGGGATGCTTACCTCCGGAAAGGAGGAAAGCAGGAGGAAACGCCTGGGAAAACAGCAGTGATTATCTGTCCGGGAGGAGGTTATTGGCAGGTAGTGGAGAGAGAAGGGGAACCTGTGGCAAAGGCTTTTGCCCATATGGGATGCCAGACCTTTGTGCTGGAGTACAGCGTGCTTCCTGACGGATTTCCAACCTCTCTTTTAGAGCTTGCAAAGGCAGTTGCCATCGTCCGGAACCGGGCAAGAGAGTGGGGGGTTGATCCGAACAAAATTATTGTGTGCGGTTTTTCCGCAGGCGGCCACTTGGCCTGCAGCTTAGGGGTATTTTGGAACCGGGAATTTGTATGGAAGGCAATAGGCGAAAAGGGGGGAGAAGGGATCCGGCCAAATGGGATGATACTGGGATATCCGGTTATTACTTCCGGACCTTATGGCCATAAAAAATTTGCCGAAAGGCTGTTTGAGCATAAAGGAGGGCCATCAAAAGAAGAGCTTGAACTGGTTTCGTTAGAAAAACAAGTAAGCAGTGATACTCCTAAAGCATTTATCTGGCAGACTTGCACTGATCAGGATGTGCCAGTGGAAAACAGCCTTCTTTTGGCAATGGCGATGCGGATGAAGGGACTGAACGTAGAGCTTCATATCTTTCCTGACGGCCCCCATGGCCTGTCACTGGCTTCTGGGGAAACAGCGGCAGGAGAACCAAACTTTTTGAACCCTCACTGTGAAACTTGGCTGACAGAAGTGGAGTGGTGGCTGAAAAAGCTGTAACAATCGCCTAAGGCAAAAAAGAAAAAATTTTTTTTATAAACATTATTGACAAAAATTATTTCTACACTTATAATAGGATTATCAACAACGGCGCGGCAGATGGAAAGGAAATCGGATTGTTTGGCAGCAGGACAACAGGCTTGCCAAAGGGCATCTGTACGCGCTCCTACTATTTAGAAGGAGGATATGGTTAAATGAGAAAAAGAAAGATTTTATCACTGGGCCTGGCACTTGTAATGGCAGTATCTTTGGCAGCCTGCGGCTCAGGCAATCCGGCGCCGGCAGATACCTCTTCGGCAGCAGCCGGAGGTCAGACGAATGAAACAGCCTCAGGGGGAGAAGGTGCTTCGGCCGATGCTGCTGCACCTGGGGAGTCAGGAGTTCTTTACAGCAATGGCGGCCCTTCTGAATTTTTTGAAACCCCATGGCTGAATCCGGGAACTTACATGTATAACAAGGCATTGTACAGTCATCTGATTTTTGCCGATGAGAACCTGGCTCCTGTAAGCGGAGAAGGGGATTTGGCTCAAAGTTATGAGATGAGCGACGACGGTTCTACCTTAACCTTTACCTTAAGGGACGGCATCACCTGGCATGACGGGGAGCCGATTACCGGGGAAGAAGTACAGTGGAATATCGAATACTCGTTAAAGACCACAGTGTTAAACTCTGTATTCCGTTCTACGTTTGAGGCGCTGGAAGGCGCGGCTGCCTATGTGGACGGAAGTGCGGAACATATTTCCGGCATCACTGTAGATGGAAATAAAGTTACTTTGAATTTTGAAAAGGTTGCACCAGACGCTCTGCTTACCTTTACTCAGTTTGCTCTCCTTCCAAAAAAGCATCTTCAGGATACGGATCCCATTTCTCTGCAGCAGGCCAAGTACTTCCAGAGTCCCATTGGATCCGGACCATTTATGGTTGGTGAGGTGCAGATGAACAACTACACCATCTTAAAGCCTTTTGAAGGATACTGGGGCGGCGCTCCTTCCTTTACCATCCACTTAAATCCAAGTGCCGGCGACAGCGACGCCAACTTTGTGACCAATGCAAAGGCTGGCCGTTTAGATTACGCATACACCAAGAATATTGCTGATGTAAAGGCTCTGGAGGGAACGCCAGGACTGACTATCGATACAGTAAATGTTCGCTATACCCGTCTGTTATACTTAAATAAATTTAATAAAGAAGACGGTTCACCAGCTCCTTTGGCAGATGAACGTGTACGTCAGGCTATCGCTTATGCTCTGGACATGGATGCTATCTTAGAGGGTATTTTCGAGGGTGCAGCCCTTCCGGCAAACAGCTTAACACCTGACGGTGCAGATAAGGTTGACGGGCTGAATGATTACGCTTATGATCCGGAAAAAGCTAAAACTCTTTTAGCAGAAGCAAACTGGGATCCAAACACGGAACTGGATGTGGTTTACTATTACACGGATCAGATGACTCAGGATTTAATGGCGATTATCCAGCAGTATTTGTCAGAAGTTGGGATCAAGATTAACGCCCATCTGGTAGAAGGTGATTTGGCTACCATCCTTTGGAAAGCACCGGAAGATCCGGTAAACGGACCAAGTGCAGTAACCTGGGATATGTGCTATGCAGCAAATGCAGCTCTTTCCCTTCATGAGTACTATGACCGCTATGCAACTGGTTACTCCATCAACTCCCACACCCCAAGTGATCCAAAACTTGATGAGCTGATTGCAGCAACTAATGCATCGGTAGACGCAGAAGTTCAGAAGAAAGCTTTCTTTGAACTTCAAAAATATGAAAATGAAACCTTATTTGAACTGCCTCTGTACTACCAGCCAATTTTCCTGCTTCACAGCGATAAGATTGAGTCTGGCCTGGACAAAATTGGAAATCCCCAGTTTAACTACAACTGGAATATCCAGAATTGGAAGATTAAATAAGGCAGTTAGAAACAGACTGGCATAGCCCTTGTGGATTGGCCTTTGATAGGGCCGCACACACTTTCCTTCTGAAGACAGAAGGAAGGAAGGAAGGGCAAAAGACAGCAACAGGAGGCGCCGCAAAACCCGTAATCACAAGCAGGATAGTTGAGAAATGGAGTTTTGTGGCGCTTTTTCGTGATTAAGGGGTGAAAGAATGGCAAAATATACCGTAAAAAAATTATTGGGGATCATTCCCATGCTTTTGATTATAACCTTTATCATTTACTGGCTCTTGGATTTGACGCCAGGTGATCCGATTTCTTACCTGATGGATCCGGAAGCCCTTGCCCGGTTAAGTGAAAGTCAGGTGGCGGCATTAAGGGCACAGTATGGCTTGGATGATCCATTCTTTATCCGGTATTTTAAGTGGCTGGGAAGAATTCTTCAGGGGGATTTCGGGTTCAGTTCTTCCAGCGGCGTACCGGTAATTCAGATTATGGCAGAGCGGCTTCCGGCAACGTTGGAACTTGCAGTGGCAGCCCTTTGCATTTCTACTTTCTTAGGAAGCGTATTAGGTGTTCTGGGTGCGATTAATAAAGGCAGCATCGGCGACAATGTCCTGACAGTAGCAGGCATGATTGGCGTTTCCATCCCTCAGTTTTTCTTTGGCGTATGTGCAATCCTGATTTTTGCGTTAAATCTTGGCTGGCTTCCAGTAGGCGGAAGAACGGATCCGGAGGTTGTAAATTTTGCCGGCCGGATTAAGTATATGGTAATGCCTGCTTTGGTATTGGGGATTTCCATGACAGCAGGTGTAATGCGGTATGCAAGAAGCAGTATGCTGGATACCATGAATAAAGACTACATAAAAACGGCAAGAAGCAAAGGACTGCCGGAGTGGCGGGTAAACCTGGTTCATGGCTTTCGTGTGTCATTAACCCCTGTAATCGTTTTGGTTGGCTTCCGCCTTCCCACTCTGATTGCAGGATCGGTAGTAATTGAAACGGTATTCCAGTGGCCGGGGATCGGAAGCGCCTTTAATACGGCAGTTCGTTCCCAGAACTACAATCTGGTTATGATGCTGGCGCTGCTGTTTGTATTTATGACCTTGTTTGCAAGTACCCTGGTAGATATCCTGACAGCGGCTCTGGATCCGCGTGTTAAGCTGAACGGTTAAGGAGGGAATAAGATGAGTGCAAATGGTAAACATGCAAGACTGAACCGGAAGTTTGACCAGATTCGCCAGATGGAAGAATCGGGTGAGCTGAAGAACAAAAAATCCGGCAACCGTGCTTTGCGGAAACTTTTAAATAACCGTCTGGCCATTATCGGCGGCGTGATTTTCCTGCTGATTCTTTTAGCCTGTATCTTTGCGCCTCTTTTGACCTCCTATTCACCAAAGACGGTGGATATGAAGTCTATCTTAAAGGCTCCTTCTTCTGTTCATCTGTTTGGAACAGATAAGATCGGCAGAGATGTATTTGCTCGGGTTCTCTATGGCGGCAGGATGTCCATTGCCATAGGTTTCGGAAGCGCTTTAGGCTGTGCAGCCATTGGCGTTTTAATCGGCTGCTACAGCGCTTACCGGGGAGGCTGGTTTGACAGCCTGATGGTTCGGATTTCTGAGATATTCATGTCCGTTCCCCAGCTTATTCTGGTTATGATGCTGGTAGCAATCTTAGGACAGAGCGCAAAAAATATTGTGATTATCTTCATAATCTGCGGTTGGGGCTCCTGTTTCCGTATGGCCCGTTCCCAGGTATTATCCATCCGTGAGGAGGAGTATGTGCAGTCATTAAAGGTGTTTGGACTAAACCCTTTTGTAATCTGCTATAAGCATATCCTTCCAAACGCATTAAGCCCAATTATCGTAAATGTTACCTTAAGTACAGCTATGTTTATCCTGGAAGAGGCCGCTTTAAGCTTTTTAGGGCTGGGAGTTCCTTTAGAGGTTCCCACCTGGGGCAATATCCTGAATGCGGCACAGGATATGTACACGCTGCAGAATAACTGGTGGATGTGGCTTCCTACCGGTATCGTGGTTTCCCTGTTTGTTATGAGCATTAACTTTATGGGCGACGGAATCCGGGATACCACAGATCCCACCCAGCAGGGCTAGGAGGATGAATATGAGCGATAATACAGTAATTTCCGTAAAAAATTTAAAGACGTATTTTTATACGAACGAGCGCTGCAACCGTGCCATTAACGGCGTGTCCATGGATATTAAAAGCGGTAAGACCTTATGTATCGTAGGGGAGTCAGGCTGCGGGAAAAGTGTAACAGCTACTTCAATCATGCAGCTTCTGCCCAAGCTTTCCCGGATTGAAGAAGGAGAGATTATCTATCACAGCGGTGATGAACGTGGAGATATCCGGATCCATGAATTGGAGCGGAGCAGTAAGGAAATGCGCGCCTTAAGAGGCCGGGATATTGCTATGATTTTCCAGGATCCCATGACGGCCTTAAACCCAGTGTATACCATTGGCTGGCAGATCAGTGAAATGATCCGCTCCCACGATAAGAATGTGACTAAGGCGGAGGCCAGAGAGCGGGCTTTAAAGCTTCTTACCGATATGGGAATTCCAAATCCTAAAAAGCGGATTGACCAGTACCCTCATGAGTTTTCAGGCGGTATGCGTCAGAGGGCTATGATTGCCATGGCTATGAGCTGCAATCCCAAGGTTCTGATTGCCGATGAGCCTACCACAGCCTTAGACGTTACCATTCAGGCTCAGATTTTCGAGCTGATGGATCACTTAAAAAAGAATTATAATACGGCTATTATGATGATTACCCATGATATGGGCGTTGTATGTGAGCTGGCGGACGATGTGGCTGTTATGTATATGGGCAATATTATTGAAAGCGGAACAGCAGAGGAAGTATTGGATCACCCGACGCATCCTTACACAAAGGCGCTGTTAAAGTCCATCCCCATCCTTGGAAAGGGGGCCAATCAGGATATTAATCCCATCAAAGGTTCTACTCCTGATCCGTATAACCGGCCTCCGGGCTGCCAGTTTGAGCCACGGTGCGACTATGCCTGTGAGGAATGCAGGAAGAAAATGCCTGAGGAAACTATGCTTGGGGGAACCCATATGGTGCGCTGCGCCAGATATCAGGAGGTGATGAAGGATGGCAAATAATGCGAATGCGAAGGAACCCTTATTGACCATAAAAGGGCTGAAGACGTATTTCCCGGTTAAGGGCGGCTTTATGGGGAAGACCAAAAGCTACGTTCAGGCAGTAAACGATATTAACCTGACCATCTATAAAGGGGAAACCCTTGGTCTTGTAGGGGAATCCGGATGTGGAAAAACGACTTTAGGAAAAACAATTCTCCAGCTTTATAAGCCTACAGAAGGTGAGATGGTTTATGAGTTTGCCGAAGGACCCAAGCATTTAGAGAAATTAAGCGGCAAGGACATGGACGAGGCCAGGAAGAAGATCCAAATCGTATTCCAGGATCCCCAGTCCTCCTTAAATCCATCCTTTACCATATACCAGTCATTGTCTGACCCTTTGAAGAAATTTGGGGTTAAGACGAAGGAAGAACGGCGGAAGATTATCGGGGATCTGCTTGAGGCTGTAAATATGCGGCGGGAATATATGGACCGGTATCCTCATGAGTTTTCCGGCGGACAGCGTCAAAGGATCGGAATTGCAAGGGCATTATGCATCAACCCGGAATTAGTAATCTGTGATGAGGCAGTGAGCGCCCTGGATGTTTCCATTCAGGCCCAGGTATTGAACTTGTTAAAGAAGCTGAAGGAAGAACGGCAGCTTACCTATATTTTTATTACTCATGATTTAAGCGTAGTAGAATATATCAGCGATCGGATTGCGGTTATGTATTTAGGGAGAATTGTGGAGTTGGCAGATGCAGACGAACTTTACCATCATACAGTACATCCGTATACCCAGGCTTTGCTTTCCGCAATTCCTGTGGCAGATATCCACCACCAGAAGAACAGGATCCTTTTGGAAGGGGATGTGCCGTCGCCTATGAACCCGCCAAGCGGCTGTCATTTCCATGGGCGCTGTAAGCAGTGCAGGGAAATCTGCAAGACAGAGAAGCCGGAATTGAAAAAATACGAGATTAACGGCCGGGATCATTATATTGCCTGCCATTTTGCAGAAGAGAACATTAAGAACGTATGTGAGAAAGACTAATGTGGTCAGAACACCAGTCTTTGCCAGCAGAATAATAGGGTAACAAAAGGGGGGAAAAGAATGTTGGAACAGACTGTGGAAGGGGACGTACTGGTAGTGGGGGCCGGTTTGGCGGGGATTACCGCCGCCATCTGGGCTGCCAGATGCGGGGCAAATGTTTTGCTGGCAAGCAGCGGACCTATTTGTTCTGGCTCCAGCTTTTATCCGGGAACCTGGGGGCTGGGCCTTGTGGGGCCGGAGGATGAACAGGATGAAAGGGATTTGGCCGAAACCATCCTTAAGGTAGGAGAGGGGATGGCAGATCCGAAGCTGGTCCGGTTCCTGGCCTCAGAGATCCGGCAAGGGATCCAGGATCTTCGAAAGATGGGGGTTTCCCTGAAGGAAGCAGAGAATAAAAGTGAGAAAGAATTTATCCCCTGTTTTGACCATAAAAACCGGGACTGGCACGGGATCGTGAAAGAAAGCGCAAAACCGGCTTTTCAGAGAGAACTGAAAAGGCTGAATGTAACAGAACTGCCCTTTACTACGGTAACGGATCTGCTGATAAAAAATGGTCAGATAGCCGGTGCCGGTGCAGTGAGGCAGACGGAAAGCTTTGGAAAGAAAGACGGAGGAGAAGGAATCGGGCTTTTGGGCTGTCAGTTTCTTTCTATCCGCTGCCCGGCAGTGATTTTGGCAGGGGGCGGCTTAGGAGGGTTATTTTCCCGGCGGTTAAATACCGATGATGTAACGGGGATTCCCCAATATCTGGCTCTCAAGGCAGGAGCATTTCTGGTTAACCTTGAGTTTATGCAGATGATGCCTGGCTTTATTACGCCGGCTCCGAAAACGATTTATAATGAGAAGGTATTTCGTTACAGTGAATTTACGGATCCGGAAACGGGAGGCTCCATTTTCAGCGATTGGGATGAAAAGGAGCTTGCAGAACGGATGGAGATTCGCTCTGCCCATGGCCCATTTACCTGCCGCCTTGGTTCCGGCCCCATTGATATCCGGCTGTTTCAAGAAACGCGCAAACATTCCGTGGGTGTCCGTCTGTCCTACAAAAAGGAGCTAAGGGAACATCAGCCGGAATTTATCCGGACGTATTTTAACTGGCTCTTGAAAGAAAAAGGTCTGACAATAGACGATCCGGTACAGATTGGCATATTTGCCCATGCTTCCAACGGAGGGATCCAGATTAATTGTGAAGGGAGCTGCAATGTGCCGGGGCTGTATGCCTGCGGGGAATGTACCGGAGGAATGCACGGCGCGGACAGGCTGGGAGGCTTATCGACCGCAAACGGCCTGGTATTTGGAAAATCGGCAGGAATTCATGGGGCAGCCTGGAGCCGGAAGGCTAAGGGGCTTGAGCGTCCGATATCCGGGCCAGACTCAGTGTCTGATATAAAAGCTGCATCTGAACAGAGTTCTTTTGCATTATCCGGCCCCAAAACGAACCATGAGTTCGAAGCTGAAATGAGTGCAGATTCAAAAGCAGCTTCCTGGGGGAAAACCTGGATTATGGGGGCGGAAAAGCTGTTAGATGATTTACGGCAGGTAAATTTAAAAGCCGCAATGGTGGTTCGCTGTGAGAAGGACCTTGCCTGGGCATTGGACCAGGTGGAACGGATTCGAAGTGAGGCCGGCAGCCGAAGGGAAAGCTTTCAAACAGTGGAGGAATTTATGGCTGCTGTGCCGGATGCAGGAAAGCAGTATGTGTGCGGGAAGCAGTTGGAGGGGGCGCTGGAATTATCAGAGGCCATGCTTCGGGCCATAGAGCGGCGAAAAGAGAGCAGAGGTTCCCATTACCGGGAAGACTATCCGGAAAAAGAGGATAAATTCAGATACCCGATTCGGGTAGGGAAGCAGAATGGGAAACTGCAGTTGTCTTTCGATACTGGTGAAGCAGAGCAGTGGGGGAGCGTGTCTGACATTGCTTTCTGCGATAATTGATTATGGCCCTTATATGGGCAGAAAAGGATGGGATTGAAGATGAAAGATGTTACAAAGTATCAGGGAATTATTCCGGCATTTTATGCCTGCTACGATGAAAATGGGAAGGTAAGCAGTGAGCGGACCAAGGCATTGACCAAACACCTTTTGGGAAAAGGTGTAAAAGGTTTATACGTAGGCGGATCTTCTGGCGAGTGTATTTACCAGAGCGTACAGGAAAGGAAAGAGATCCTGGAGGCTGTAGTGGAGGCGGCAGAAGGAAAGCTGACCATTATTGCCCATGTGGCCTGCAATAATACGGCAGATAGCTGTGAACTGGCAGCTCATGCAGAAAGCCTTGGGGTAGACGCCATCGCTTCGATTCCGCCGATTTATTTCCACCTGCCGGAGTATGCCATTGCGCAGTACTGGAACGATATTTCAGCAGCAGCACCGAATACCGATTTTATAATTTATAATATTCCCCAGTTGGCGGGAGTAGCCCTGACTATGCCTTTGTTTAAGGAAATGCTGAAAAATCCCAGGGTAGTGGCAGTGAAAAACAGCTCTATGCCAGTGCAGGATATTCAGATGTTTAAGGCAGAAGGCGGAGAAGGATTTGTAGTATTTAACGGACCTGACGAGCAGCTCATATCTGGTCTGGCCATGGGGGCAGACGGCGGCATTGGAGGAACCTACGGGGTGATGCCCGAGCTGTATGTAAAGCTGTTTGAGCTGTTTCAGGCAGGCGACTATGAAGGAGCCAGAAAACTCCAGAATGAGGCAGACGCGATTATTTATGCTATGTGTGCCTGCAAAGGAAATCTGTATGCAGTGATGAAAGAAATCATAAAAATCCGGGAAGGATTAGACATCGGAACCGTAAGGAAGCCCCTTCCAACCCTGGTTCCTGAGGATATGGAGCAGGTTAAGAAATGTGCAGCCATGATTGATCAGGCTATTAAAGGATGCTAGTGTTCTGTCTGGCTCATAGATAGGCAAACTTCCTTGCCTATTTTCCTGACAGCGTCACTCCCCAAGCCTCGACGTAGCAACCGCTACGCCTTCGT
>JAAWIS010000142.1 GCA_022796475.1 Lachnospiraceae bacterium
GATAACTATGTATTATCCGCCAAAAATTCCATTCGTTTTCATCCATTATACCCCATCCTACGTAAATCGTAAATCCCATTTTTTCATTTTTCGCTATTTTTCGACCATTTTCTTTCTTTTTTCCATCACAAACAGGCTCCCTTCATTCTGAAGCCAGCCTGCTCTTTATTGATATAATTTCCTACGCTGCTCTCTGGATCCGCATATGGTTTCTTGGGTGATACTCTTTTAATATTTCCATCTGTTTTTTAGATGCGATATGCAGATAAATCTGTGTCGTTTTTATGGAACTATGTCCTAAAAGCTTCTGTATATATATAATATCGACACCCTCTTCCAACAAATACGTAGCAACTGAATGACGGAACATGTGAGGAGTGATAGGAATAGCAACACCTGCCTGGCTTGAATATTTTCGGATCATACGGCGGATCGATTGTTCTGAAAATCGTCCTCCCTTCCGGTTTATAAAGAAAAAGCCGCATTTATCTATCTTTTTCTGATTCAGCCAGTAATACTCTTTCATCAATTGCAGAATTTCAAAATTTCCGATCTGTACATACCGTTCCTTACTGCCTTTACCCAATATTTTAATGATCCCATTATCCAAATCGATATCCTGTCTTTTTAAATTTGAAATCTCATAAACCCTGGCTCCAGTTGCAAAAAACATTTCTACAATAGACAAATCCCGACAAATAACGCTCCCTTTCCTTGCATGATCCATTATCGTATACATACAGTTCAAAAGTTTTTCAATGTCATTTCTGGGAATAATTCGCGGTAGACACTCTGCTTCCTTAAATTTTACCCGTATTTTTGAAAATGGGTTGGCAGCCTCTAGCCTCTCTTCCTCTTCAAGATATTTATAAAATGCTTTAATACTGGCAATTTTTCGTTTTACCGTTTTTTGTTTGTATTTTTTATGTAATTCTGTTATATATTCTTCAATCTTAGACTTTAAAAGCACATCTTCTTTAACATAACATAAATATTGATTTAAATCTATCCTGTATGCTTTCAGTGTATTCCTATTCAGCGCCTTCCGGTATTGACAAAAATCCAGATACCGTTTCATTTCTTCTCTCATATCCATACTGACCAGCCTCCTCTTTAAAATCCCTTCCATTATATGACAAAAGGAAGCAAAGTAAAATCCCATATATCCAAAACGTGCAAGCGTACTAAACAGCAATATATGTATATTGATACTGCGTGAATCTGTTAGCAGACAGGATATACATGTAATTATAAAAGTACCGGATCAGCTTCCGGAAGTATCCTTTTGGTATATTAACTCAACAATCTCCCCAATATTTTTGCAGCTTACTAATTTAAGATTCGTTTTCGAAAACTCCGGGGGGAAAAGTGGAATTCCATTTCCAAGGACAGTTGGCATAACATAAATATAGTATTGATCAATTAAATTCTCACGCATAAAGCAGCGAACGATTTCTCCTCCGCCCATAAGCCAAATATTTCCTGAGTGTTTTTTTGAAATTAAATCTAATACTTGCTGCCCTGGTGGCAAAGACGTGAACTGGACATTCGTGTCATATTGAAGCTGCTGACGTGTACACACATAACAGGGCATTCCTTCATAGGGCCATTTATCCGGTGAAAGTTCATTTTTTATTTGTCGGTAAGTTTTTCCTCCAAGTATAATTGCTTGCAGAGAATGGTAGAATGTTTCATATCCAAGGTCAGGCGAAGGACTTGGGGGTTCATCTAAAAAGCTAATACTGCCGTCTTTTTCTGCAATATATCCATCTAAAGACATTGCAATATACAGAATCAGTTTGTTTTTCATAATAAATCTCCTTTTACCTGCCATTTTTATTTTTAGAATGAGAGATCAAACGTATGGGATAACAAATTAGACTTCCACAGCTTTATTTACTTTCCTCATAACATGCCCGTGATCCGCCGATAAATTTCGGGCGAACCCTGGCGCTGGTTACATGGGCGCCGCCAATTTGTTTTATGGTAAGCCTTACCGGAACGGCCACTGACCGAAGATGCATTCCTATCAGCGTATCACCAATATCAAGTCCGGCGTGGGCTGCTACCCGCTCTACTGCTACAGGAGATTTCATTCCCCTATAAGCAGCAACGGCAAAGGAACCTCCAGCCTTTAACTGAGGCACCACTTGAACTGCTTCATAACCATAGCGTTCTGCTGCCTCTTCTTCTATAATCAAAGCCCGGTTTAAATGTTCACAGCACTGAGCTGCCAGGTAAATCCCTCTCTCTTTGCATGCTCCGCTTATAACTTTGTAAACGGTCTGCCCAATTTCTTCACTGGAGCAGGATCCGATGCGGTAATTTGCGATTTCACTGGAAGAACAGCCAACAACCAGCAATTGTCCTTCTTTCAGCCTGGAGGCTTCCAGCAGTTCATGGATTGCCTGTCTGGTCTGGCCGGCAATTTCCTCTAAAAATTCTTCCTCCATAGGTTCTGTATTGATTCCGCTTCCTGTGATTTCACTCATACGCTCTCCTTTCTTTAAGCACATGCCGATTCCGGCTGTTACTCTCCACACTTCTGCTGCCGCTTCTGCCAGCCTGCAGCAGATTCTTCCAACCAGTTCCCGGTACTGCCGTTCAAAGGGATCCAGAGGAACAATTCCATATCCAATTTCATCCGTTATCAAAATCCGGTCAGGGCACCCTTCCATAAGCTGTTTCGGTATATTTTCCTCCAACCATTTCGGATCCTCTCCCATTTCCAGCTTTCTCCGGATCATCTGATGCAGCCGAAACGCATATCTGGCCTTTTGAAAAACTTCCCAAGAAGCAGCCCCTCCGTCTTCAAAATCAATCCTTCTGCCATTATCCCTTTCTTCTGCTGCTTCCACTGTTACAGCGCTGCTTTCTGCCAAATTATTTTTCGCCAAAAGTATCCCTGCAGCAAAATCCCGCTTTCCCTGACCGATTCCTCCCATAATAAAAATCATACTGTTATGATCCACCTTCCATATAAAGCCAATACTGCCAAAGCAGCTAATTCAAACGCCTGCAAAAACCAGCCAGCTAAATCCCCTGTAATTCCTCCGAATTCCTTTTGGGACACATGCCAATAATACCAAAAAGATATGCCAGACACACCAGTAAGCAGGCTGGCAGGAATCGGGCCGCAAATCCAGACAATACCTAACAGACAAAAGCATATCCAAACAGTTGACAAAGCCTTGACGCAATTCCTATGGGCCCCATCGGCAAAGGTATAAGCCAGTCCGCTGTTTTTAGCACATGGAAAGCAGGCAATAGAAAGCCCGCTCAAAGCCCGCTCTAACGGAAAAGCAAAGAAAAAAGCAGCCAAATTTTTTTCTCCTGACACTCCCCCATAAAAGCCGTCATAAATAAGCTGAATCAGGCAGCCCGCATAAGCAAGGAAATAGACGCATCCGCCAATAATGGCAAATGCGCCAGTATGGGGATCTTTTAATATTTCCAATTTCTTTTCCTTTTCTCCATAAGAACTTCTGGCATCTAAGGTATCTAAAAAGCCGTCAAAATGAATCCCTCCTGTAACCAGCACTGGAATACAGGTTCCCAAAAGCCCGGCAGCGGCAAAATGAAGATCCAGCCATTTCACAAATAGAAGCCAACCCCACAGCAAAAAGCCACAGACAACGCCAACCAGCGGAAACCAGCACATGGTATACCGAAGCCTTGGTTTTGTCCATTGAACAGCAGGAACGGGAATTTTTGAATACATAGACAACGCAATTAAAAGACTGTAACATACATTCATCTTCCTGTTCTCCTGTTTCTTTTAAACGATTTTTTTATCACCATTTCTCTTAAATGGATCCCCTTTATTGTTTATTTGCAGAAATTTTGCGCCCCGCCTCTAAACTTTGCGAAAATGTGGACGCAAAGCGCCATCTTCCATTCCTGTTTTCCACGCATCCCCTGAAGGATTCTCACCTGCAGGCACAAAAAGAAGGATTTAAAGCAAACCAAGCCAGTACGATAGCCCAACACAGCATAACAGGCCAAGGATTTCAGATAAAATCATCAATTTTCCTGCTCTTTTAATATCGGCTGTTTCTATCTGGCGATCATCCTGTCCAATATATGGCTTTTCAACACGTTCTCCAAAGTACCAGGCCGGGCCTGCAAGACGAATATGCAGAGCCCCAGCACAGGCTGCCTCTCCATGGGCTGAATTAGGGCTTGCATGATTCAGCCGATCTCTGCGGTAAATATTCCAGGCATTTTTTCCATCGTAATCGTTACAAACACTGCCCAGAATCCATGCCGCCCCTATTAACAGGAAGCCAGTTATCCTGGCTGGGATAAAATTACAGATATCATCCAGCTTTGCAGCCGTATGCCCAAACCAATAATACTTCTTATTCTTGTATCCTACCATAGAATCCATGGTATTAACAGCTTTATAAAAGAAAACACCCAAAATTCCAAATACTACCATATATAGCAGCGGCGCCAAAACCCCATCTGAAGTATTTTCCGCCACCGTTTCCACTGCTGCCCGAATAACACCTGACTGGTCCAAAGGTTCGGTATCTCTTCCTACAATCATGGATACCTGCTTTTTCGCCCCTTCTAAATCAGAAGCTTCCAAAGCCTTCCCAACTTTTTTGCTTTCCTGATATAACCCCTTTGCCGCCAAAAGCTGAAAGCACCAAAATGCTGTAAAGCACCAGCACAAAGGCCCCTTTCTTCCTTCCAGACAAAAAGCGGCCCAAAGAACTGCCGCCGGAATCAATGTGCTAAAAAATATTACAATCAAAACTAGCAAAAACCCGGCCTCCCGCTCTTTTTCGGGCAGCTTCTTCCGAAGCCAATGTTCAGTATGGGAAATCAGCTTTCCAATTAAAACAACCGGATGAAGAAAAATCTTCGGTTCTCCAAAGATCCAATCCAAAATTATGCCAACTGTTAATGCACTGAAACGAAACATACAGATCCTCATATTTCCATGAATATTCTTTCTTTTGCCATTATAGCG
>JAAWIS010000029.1 GCA_022796475.1 Lachnospiraceae bacterium
TGTTCCAATTGCCGCTGTTCCAATCGCCGCTGTTCCGGTTGCCGCTGTTCCGGTTGCCGCTGTTCCAATCGCCGCTGTTCCGGTTGCCGCTGTTCCAATTGCCGCTGTTCCGGTTGCCGCTGTTCCAATCGCCGCTGTTCCAAAGTCCGGTGCAACCTTTTCCCATGTTCACGATTTCAAGCAATTCAGCCCACGGGATTTCACGCACGATTTCCAGCTTGTTTGTGCAACACTTATCACCTTCTTCTGCAATATCCCCATAGGCAATCACTTCCGCAACCTTATTTTCCGGGTTGAAATTGTAGTAATTGAAGCAATCAGCCGCCTTTTTACAGAAATGCATCCCACGCCCGCACCGGATCGGGGAAATATTTTCTTCAAATTTGCCGGGGCAAGTGTACTGTTTTGTGTTCCCGTTAGGGCTGCAAGTCCAATCAGGATTGAACACCTTGAACCCTTTAACAACTCCTGTTTCACTCATTTTCTTTATCCTCGCTTTCTGCCATCAGGCAATTTCATTCAGTGGAACTTCAATCCCCGTGTATTCGGTGAACTTCACGGAAGAAATAAAGTAACTCCATTTTGATAACTTCACCGCATAGCCCCACGGGAAAACTCCATCCCGTAATCCCTGCATAACCCATTCTTTTGATTTCCCCATCAGTTTAGCGATAAGCGGCACGGGAACATTCACAACCCCGTCATGCTGAACCGTTGCAGCGGTTTCAGAAAACTGGTTGAAATAATTCTCCTGAACTCCCAGCGCAAGGGCGATCTGCTTCTTGCGATCCTCTGCGGGTTCATTCTTGCTGGAAAGATACTGACTGATAGAAGATTTACCAATCCCGGTAAGGTCTGAAAGTTTGGACTGACTGATACCCAAATCTTCCATCAGGTTTTTCAATTTGTCTGCAAATTTCATCATTCACTTCATCCTTTCTCTTTTCTGGTTAGTCCTGAATCATGGGACTTTTGTTGTACTGCTCCTGAACCTTGATCTGCCGCTTGTTGCCAGCAACATCACATTCCCACTGGACACGGAATTTTTTCCTGTGGCTTTCATACCATTCAGATATTCCCTTGCTTCTTCCGGGGAATCAAATTCAAGAACCTTCACGATGGCAGCAGCTAAAACTTTCTTCATTACACTTCACCATCCTCTGTTAAAATCTTGATTATTAGCTTCTCAGTCAAATCATTTAACAGATCAATGAAATATCCATTATTGTTTTCTTCTTAATTATTTTCTTGCTGTTTCTGAATATTAGGAACCTTCTGGACGTCAAGTCCTGCTTTCCTGAATAAATCAAGCACAATAGGAAGCCGTCTATTGTCACACCTTGCTATTGCTTTTCCAGCATCCAAGTAATCATCACTGGTAAGCGGTCTTGTTGGTTTGTACTCCTGATCTTTTTCTGAAACTTCGTATTTTCCTGTTTTTCTGATTGCTGGAAGAACTTCCTCAAATATCCACCGTTCAAACTTTTCAGCGGAAGGCAGTTTACTGTGAGTAATCAGGCGGTATAAGTTCGGCTCTCCAATAAACTTCATCTTTACTTGCTGAACTGCCGGACTTCCGTCTGCTTTTGTTCCCGTCTGTACCCCCAGGGGGTGAATTACCACCCAGGGTTCTCTACAATGCTGAATTAGTGCTTTCTTTGTATCTGCATACCCTAAAGCAGTAGCGACATCCTTACCATAAAACCAAGGTTCATTATCAATGGTGATTGTCCTGACCTGCCCGAACTCTGGATTTTCAAAAATTTTCAGTTCGTCCATCATCTTCACCATCACTTTCCTTTTTATTGACGCCTGCCCTCGTTTCTACCAGACAGGTCAGATATCCCTTCTCAAACTCTGTCATATTTGGAAGAGCATCTGCCATTTTTGCAAGAATTTCTTTCTGTTTCTCTGACATATTTTCACCCCTTACATTTTCGCCATAATGTCCCGGATCATGGAAACACCGGAATCACACGCCACATTGATTTTTACCTTGCCGCCTTTCTTGTAAGTCCCAATAACAATTTCCGTTTCAGGATCGAAGATCAGCGTTTCAAGATCGCTCTGCCCTCTTGTCAGTTTCAGGGCTTCCAGAAGGTAGTCACAAATAAGCTGCTTATGCTCGTAATCTGTCGGACGCTCCGCAACCAGTTCATAGTCTGAAATCTGCTTTTCGGTCAGGGGCTTCCCATAGTTGATATAACCCCAAGCCATTTTTCCGATTGATTCCACCATCTGCCGGGTGTCAAAATTCACGATCCCAAGAATTGTCCCGTTGTCCGGGAATGTCCCGATTGATACCGGGCGCATGATGCTATAATACTTATGTGCCATATCCCTTTCTCCTTTCTCTAACAGCCAGTTGCCAAGGTTCGCCGCACTCTGCATTTTCACGGGGTTATGACCGTCCTTGCCTGCATTACAGCGGGGTGTTGCAGCACCCCATCTATATCAAAATCACTTCATCCTTCCGATTATTCAAAAGTAAGGGTAATCACCCCATCGTGCACGGAAATCTTACTGATTTCTTTTTCCATAATTTCATCAAATCCTTCTCTGTTTCTGTAATAACTCCCGTAGTGTGTCGTAGAAAATTCTATCCCAAACACTTTGATAGAAATGGTTATTTGCACTCCCTCAGAAATCCGATTAACAAAATCTTTAAATTTCATATTTTCCACCTTTCCGGGAAGCGGCTTTTACTCCGCTTCCTCAAATTTCATTTCACAATCGCCACAAATCACATTTACTTCTTTTGTTGCTCTGATAATACAGCCACATCCGGGACAAATGTATTTCCGGGTTGACTGTTTAGCTTTGGACACTCCCGGAAGTTTCAGTTCCGGCTTCCTGAAAAGCTGAAATTTCTTGTCCTGCAAGCCGTCAACAAAGGCTTTCGCTTCCGGGTTCAGGCTTGTTTTCGTCCACCCGTATTTTGCATCCTTTTCAACGGTCAATCCGTGCTGTTCAGCAGCTTCCTTGTATTTCTTATTGTGGTAAGTCCCGCTTCTGGAAGTGTCCTGAACCCCCTGCTGCAAGTTCCAAAGATGAACCATTTCATGTAAGAGGGTTTCGGCAACATGTTCAAAAGGTCTTGCAAGGTGTTCAGCGCAAAGGTTGATTTCATAGAACCCTTCATTTTTCATAGCTTCCACTTCTTCCGGCTTCATTTCGGAAATCGCTTTCGGCTCTTTGTTGCTCCAAGCCTTCCATGCGGTACACCACCCATAAGCCCCTTTTGTTGTGTCCTGGCTTACGGTGATGATTGGCTTTTGAAGTTCACCGCCGTAAAACTTTTCATTGAACTTTGAAAATAAATTTTCAAGTTTGTCGATAATCGGTTTCAAACTCTGCTCTGCCATGATCTATTTCATACCTCCTTTCTTATATTTGTTGCTATACCACTATTATATGTTGATAATCACCTTTTGTCAAGTATTTTTTGTGGTTATTCCACATTTTGTTGACAGACCACATTTTAAGCGTTATAATTAGTAACAGAAAGGTGGTGATGATTTTGAAAGACCGGATTAAAAAACTAAGAAAGGAGTTAGATTTAACACAGCAAGAATTTGCTGACAAATTAGGGGTAAGCAGAAACAATATTGCCAGTTATGAAACAGGGAAAAGTAATTTAGGTGATACTGCCATTTCTTTAATCTGCACCAAATTCAATGTCAATGAAGAATGGCTTCGGGACGGAACAGGAGAGATGTTCATAAAGCAATCACCGGATGAGCAGATTGCAACATTTATAGGTGGGCTGCTTAAAGATGAAGAAGATTCGTTTAAACGTCGGCTGATCTCAGGGCTGTGTGAGTTAGATGATGATGGCTGGAGAATCCTAGAGCAATTTATCGATTCCATCCAAAAGAAAAAAGGCTAGGTCTTACCCTAGCCCTAATAATGCTTTAATATAGCAGAAAATCAGCTTTAAGCAACGGTCATCTGCTTTATCAAGCAACTCAATAATGAGTTGTTTATAGTCCATGCTTCTCACCCTCTATGTAGCCGCACGTTCTATGGTAGCGATACAAAAATTATAGCAAACATATGTTCGATTGTCAAGATAGACGACTACAATGAAGGTGGAAGATAAATCCAAGATAACACCAAGATGGTTCAAGTTGCGGTTCAAGTTAAAAACCGCATAAAATCAAGGAAATTCAAGATGCACCAAGTTACTTCTAACTTCTAAGCAAAAAGAAGAAATCATCATAATTTATGATGAAAATTAAAAATAAATATAGTAATAAATAACTGGTTTATCTTGAACTACTTGTACTTTGAAAAGTTTATTTCAAAAATAAGAAGGGAGATTATTATGTTGCTTGCAAATACAACAAATTCTGTTAGTTCGGCGAATTTTCCCGAATGGCTGCCGCCATTGATTATAATCCCGGTTATGGTTCTAATTGTGCTAATGATTAGAAAATCCCGGAAAAGAGCAAAAGCCAACAGAGAATCTATCCGACAAAGTGGAATTTTATCTTATACCGCATTTCATCATGTGGACGGACTACAGATTCCAGAAAATACCTTATGTGAAATTAAATCTTTTTCGGATAGAATTGAATTCAAAGCTGGGACAACCAGCATCAAGCTGTCACGGGAAAAAATTACTGATATGTCCATTAAGACGGATGTTGAAATTCAAAAACAGACTGTTTCAAGTGTTGGCGGTGCAATCGCCGGGAGCGTGATGTTTGGAACTTTAGGGGCAATAATCGGAGGAAGGGCAAAAAATAAAAAGGTGAAAACCACTACCCAATATTTGATTATTACCTATACCGGGGAACAAGGGGATTTGAAATATATTGGTTTTGATATTAAAAATAACCCCCCTTCAGCGTCAAAACTGGTTAAAGAATTCCGTGAACTGAATACAAATTCAGGGGTTCAAATCGAACTATGAGAACAAAAAATTCCCGCCAGTGCTGCAACACAAGCGGGATGTGACCTATAATTCAGGATGAAGTGATATTATAGGCAAACCACATTCTTATGATACCACTTCATCCTTCCAAAATCAAGGAAAGGATGACATTTTATGAAGTTACCTAATGGGTATGGTACGGTGACTAAGCTATCAGGGAATCGCCGCAAACCATACGTTGTGAAGGAAGGTATATCCGGGAAGCAGAAGCCCATAGGATATACCACCACACGGGAAGAAGGGCTTATCCTTCTCGCTCAATACAATAACGATCCGTGGGACATACAGACGGACAAAATCACGTTTCAGGAATTATATAGCTTGTGGCTGGAAAAGCGGGCTGTCAAGTTGGGGGCTTCAAACCAAAGTTCCTTGAAGTCAGCATATAAGCATTGTGTGAAGCTGGAAAAGATGAAATATAAGCAGATCAAATCATATCAAATGCAAGATTGCATTGATTCATGTGGCTGCGGGTACTCCACGCAAGGGGCGATCAAAAATCTGTTTGGGCATCTTGACCGTTTCGCTATGGAACTGGACATAATTTCAAAGTGTTGTTCCGATCTGCTTACCTCTGCGCCGATACCGGAAACAACAAAGGAAATTTTCACGGATGAAGAAGTTGCCCGGATATGGGACAACCAGAAATTGGAATGGGCTGATTCTGTCCTGTTCTTCCTTTATACCGGGTTCAGAATTTCGGAAATGATAGACCTGAAAACGGAAACGGTTGACCTTAAAGCCGGGACAATCACCGGGGGAACAAAGACCGCTGCCGGGAAAAATCGCCTTGTCCCCATCCATTCAAAAATTCAAAGCATTGTTCAAAATAGGGCTGGACAATCGAAAAGCGGGTATCTGTTTGAATATAACGGGAAAAAGCTGAACCAGACACAATATAGGGAGTTTTGGGCGGGCATCATGGATAAGCTGGAAATGCGACATACCCCGCATGAGTGCCGCCACACTTTCCGAAGCCGCCTTGATTCTGCCGGGGCAAATAAGGTCTGCATTGACCGGATCATGGGGCATAAATCAAAGGGGACAGGTGAACGGGTTTACACCCACAAAAATATAGAAGAACTCAAAATGAACATTGAACTGATAACAAATTAGTAACAAAAAAGCCCCGTATTGCCGAAAAATCAAGCAATACGGGGCTTTCCGTCAACATTATACCATAAGCGCCAACATACAGCAATAATATACTATTTTTATTTCTATCTTTAGTAGAGCGGCAGTTACTGTTCACACCATGACGAATCACCACGCTGATTCGTCATGAGCCAGTACCGTTATGATGGCAAAGCATATGCCCCATCGCCGCCAGGCGACTTTAAACGGGCATATGCAATTACTGTTGATGGCACTAAAGGAGACTCTTCTGTTTTATAATCACTGTTCTGCTGCGTTAAAAATGTAATTCCCGTATATTCTTAAGGGTTTCCCCATATGGCCTGCCTTTTCCAAACAGCAACGTAGTGCCCAGCACAAAACCTTTTACGCCTTTCGGCGCATATTCTAAAATCTTATCTGCACTGCAGGCCCCGTCCCAATAAATCTCAAAATCCATATCTTCTTTTATGGATAGGAGCTTGGTGATCTTTTTTCCCACATAGGGAAGATACATCTGGCCTGCATTTCCCGGATTTACTGACATCACCAGAACCTTCTTTACAATCCGCAGCATCTCAAGCACCGTTTCTACCGAAGTTCCTGGATTAATGGCAATTCCTGGAATCATTCCTGCATTAATTATTTTCTGCAGCGTGGTAGACGGGTGATATTCTGCTTCCGGATGAATATATACGGTATCCCCCTGGCGGAGATTTTTTAAAAAAATGCCGATACAATTATTTGGATGTTCGATCATTAAATGGACATCCAAAGGTGTTTTCGCTGCACCGGCTATGTAGCGCATGTCATTTAAAGACATGGCAAAATTCGGGACATAGCGACCGTCCATGATATCAATGTGGAAGGAATCAATTCCCCCTTCCTCCAAATCCTTAACCTCTTTCTCCAAATTGCCGTAATTCGCACACATCATGGAGGCTGTCAGTTCAAATTCCATATTTAGCACCTCATTATTTTTCTCTTATTATTTGTGGAAGGCGAAACCGATCCCGATCTATATTCAGCGCTACTGCCATATCAAGTCCGGAGGGTTTTCTGTCATTCACCACAATCCGCTCTCCCATAGGCATACCAAATAAAATATCATCAAACCGGATCGAATGGCAGCGGAGAAATTTCATAGTTTTCTCCCGATCTGCTTCCAGGCGTGAAGTAAGAATCAGTATCCTGTCCTCCTTTGGCAGCTTATCCAGATAATCTTTCGCTTCTTTGAAAAGGGTATCCTCACCATCTGTTTTATAGCCATTATGTTTTAAAATTGTTCCATCCAAATCAAAGATCCATGTTTTTGGAAGGGTTGACAGTATTAATTTTTCCTCCATTGAAATTCCTCCCTAACTGCTATATTTTCCCATCCCTCTATGCGGTACATATCAATCGCCTTCCACTTTGTATCGCAATAATAGTAGTCTGGATACAGAGCAATCTTGCGGCAGGAAGCTTCCCGAATTACGTCGCAGAGTCCGCTTCGGATTCCAATAAACGTGCCTGCCCGTTCCGCCACAGACTGGATTTCCGTAATAGCCGGGCTGATTGGATGAGTTCCCGGTAACGGAAGCTCATTGCCAGCTATATTGGTATAGCAAGTAAAACCTTTCTTTTGGTAAAAATCAATTATCTGCATCCAGATCTCTTTCTTTAACGCAGTGACAGATTTTGCATAAGGAGAAAGAATCACCGATTTTCCCGGCTCAATCTGCTCTAACTGGTTATACTGGCTCAGTTTGATTGGCCGGAACGGTTTTGTGGAAATAGGCAAACCGAATACCCCGCAGCGGTAAATGGTTTCTAATGGAATCGGCTTAACATACAAAACCCGTGAAAGATTTACCACATACGGCCTGTCCTGATGGGGAATAAATGTATCTTTGTCCTCTGTAAACAAAGCAGCCTGGATGATTTCATCCATATCTTTCTGAGAAAACACCTCTATATCATAAGAGCCAAACAAGGAAACCACCTGACCGCATGAAGCCCCAATTACTCCAATTACACATTTTTTTATATTCCGCTTCTGCATCAAATAAGGAAGGTATGACATTGCAAAATAGATATCGCCCAATGCTGAAAACGGACACAAGATTTTAAAGCAGTCCGGATGATTTTGCTCTAATCGGCGCAGAAGCAGAACTCCCCGTTCCACTCTTTGACGCCTTCGGGCAAGTGTATCCGGAGAAAGGGAATATTCTGCATAGCTATTATAGTCTACCAATTTCCGTACTTGACCACGATATCCCATCCGATTTAGCTGATCTGCCATGGCTGCATAGGCACGGGCAGCAATACACACGATAGTCTGTTCCGGCAGTTCTTCCAAAAGGCTTTTTGGAGAAATAATTTTTATCCCGCGGTAATTATTATTATGCTTTGCTGTATTATTGTCCAAAATGGCTGCTGCCAAAAATCCCTTCGCCATCAGTAAATCGGCTAATTCTTCTGTAGCATTGCAGTGACCGAAAAGATAAATTTTCTTCTCTTGAATCTGATGCTCCTGGAGCAGTCGATTCAGATTTTCTTCCATTTCTTTGTAGTGTATTTGATCCATTGTCTAATCCTATGCTAATATTGATTTCAATACTTCATCTAAGTCAAGCAATCCCGTATCACAAAAATTAAATAATGTTCCAAACGTATTGCTATTTGAAAGGACCAGGAATTTATCAGAAAATTCATATGTATGATATAAGTTAACCAAAGCCAGACTTTCTTCATCCTCTATTTTTTTATAAGTAAAACTTGAATGTTTATCCCATTCAACTGTTGATAAAACCAATATCTTTTGATCGATATTATTCACAATATCTGGCTTCTCAAATTTATTCATTATAGTAATTGCTTCTTTCTCTTCCAGTTGAATTAAAACTATTTTATCATAAACGTCTATCATAGACTGTAACTTACACAATCCTATATCATGTATTCTGCTATCCTCTGCTTTTGCAGTCCTTTCCATACCGCTACATTCTTCCATAACGCATTTTTCCAATTCAATTTTTTCTTATTTTCTCTTATCCTTTACGCTGAAACTGATATCCCATTTATTTTGTATAAACAGATCTGGATGGATAAGAAATCCCATAAGCTTTACCTTATTTTGAAAACAAATCTTCTTATTTTTCAAATATGCATATAAATATTTCCAGCTACATCGATAAGCATTCCTTTTCGCCTTATCATTGTCTTCAAATTCTGATATTGCATAATGCATAATGCAAAGGGGCTCTATGCGTGCTATCACCACAGAGGCAAACTCGAAATCCTTCTGCTTAAAATATCGAATCTGCTCCTCATGAGCGACTATTTCATCTTGAAAATGAATACTATAACCTCGCCTTGTTATGCTGTTTCCGCTCTCTCGATAGCAATATAATTTTTCTGATATTACACATATCTTTTTCGCATGTTGAAAACATTTGTATGTAAAAAATTGGTCTTCATACATCCGCCCTTCAGGAAATTTAAGACCAGATACCAATTCCCTTTTATACAGTTTATTCCAAACAACCGTATATACCACAGACGCATAGACTGAAGATTCTGAATATAGTTCCATCAACGCCTGTTTCCCAGTTAACACCTTATTATCATCTAATAGTGGATCCTTATGGAGCGGGAAACAGTCATTGGTAACATTGGCATAACTGCATTGAGCCATATCTGCATGATTCTGTTTGATCCCCTCATACAAGCATTCAATAAATGTCTGATCCACCCAATCGTCAGAGTCAATAAAGGAAATATACACACCTTTGGCAAAATCCATCCCTGTATTTCTAGCCTCTGAAAGTCCTCCATTTTCTCTCTTATGGATTACTTTTAAACGTGAATGCTTTTCTGCATACTCATCACAAATACGCCCGCTAAAATCTGTTGAACAGTCATCAACACAAATCACTTCGATATTCGAATATGTTTGTCCAAGAATACTGTCTAAGCATTTTCGAATATATCGTTCAACATTATAAACCGGGACAATTACGCTAATTAAATCTTCTTGTTTACTCTGTTTCATTTAACAATTCCTCAAGGCTCCAGACAGGACACATAAACCCTTCTTTCAGCATATTACTTAAGTGTTCATCTTTGTTATACATAGTTAATATCACTACATCAGGAGCATTTAATTTTAATGCCTTTTCTAATTGATATACCGGAATAATAGCTGATATCTGATCTGCATTTTGATCAATTCCATATAACACATCGATACTTTTATATAGTTCTAACTTTTCCAAAAGGCGCTGCCCTAATTCTCCCATTCCGTAAATTACAGCCGTTTGATATCCTTTTTCTGTCAGTATCTTACCAAAATCTTTTTTACATAGTTCCAGACGCAGCCACTTATTCGCTGTAGCATATAGCCGCTGCATCCGCTTTAAGTTTTTCTTATGTTCCAATGCTTCTTTCTTTTTTATTGTTAAATTGATATACAATAGAAAAGACACGAAAAGCAATCCCATTGCTTTCCTATCCATCTTCTTTTTTCCCATACGATTCCTTTTCCAGTCTAATGCAATTTCTTTTTAACTTTTTATGATTTTCGTTTCCCTGCTGAAAAATCAACTGCTATGTTATGGATTTTTTTAATTTCCTCCGGAATTGCAATCTTCTGCGGACATCTTTGGCTGCATTTTCCGCATTGAATACACTTATCTCCTCTTTTTTCTTCCGGTACAAAGGCAAAGTAGTCAATATCAAACCGAGCCATATTTGAAAACATGCAAAAATCGTTATATCGCTTAAAAATCTGCGGAATATCTACTCCCCTTGGGCACTCGTCCACACAATATCTGCATCCGCTGCACGGTACTACATGATAAGAATCAATAATCCCATTCACCTGTGATATTCCTTCTTTTTCACGTTCTGTTAAGGGACGGATATCTTGAACCTGCATATTATTATCACTAAGCTGTTCTTTATTTCCCATTCCGGATAAGGTAACAGCAACATTTGGCAAAGAAGTCACATATCGGATGGCCCAGGCAGCAGCAGACCAGTCTGGATGAATCTCCTTTAATATCCGCTCTGCCTCCTTTGGCAGCTGGCTTAACCTACCTCCTCCTACTGGTTCCATAACCATACAAGGAATCTGCTTCTTTTCCAGATATGCGTAACTATCTTTCACACCAAGGACATCCCAATCGTAATAATTAATCTGAAGCTGAATAAAATCCCAGGCATAGCTTTTTTCAATTGGCGGTAATACATCTGCTGTATCATGAAATGAAAAGCCAACTTTATTAATTTTTCCTTCCCTTTTCTTTTTTTCTAAAAAATCAAGGACACCCTTTTCATAAATATCATTCCACCGATTTTTATGTAATCCATGAAGCAGATAAAAGTCAATCCATTCCACCCCAAGACGTTCCAGTTGGATTTGAAAAATCCGTTCCATATCTTCCTGATTTTTACATTCCCATACAGGAAGTTTGTCTGCGATAAAAAACTGACTGCGGCTGTATCGCTTTACTAATGCTTCCCGAATCAATACTTCTGATTTTCCGCGAAGATATGGAAAGGCTGTATCATAATAATTAATCCCGATTTCCATAGACTTGTCTAATAATTCATAAACTTCCTTTGGAAATCCCTCCTGATTCATTGGCAATCTCATTACACCAAATCCTAAAGGTGATAATTTCATTCCTAGCTGTTTGATATATCTTTGTTCCATTATCTTCTCCTAAATATACTCCTCTATCTTTTTACTACTTGCTTTCCATTCCGAATGACTCCCCCAATGTTTCAGATCACAATAGCGGCAAAACGGTACGTATTGACAAGTAAATTCTGAAATATCCCGCCAGCTTTCAATTTGATAAATATCTAAAGAATCATTTTCCTGAAGAGTTAAATTTTGCTGAAAGGCCTGGTTAAAAATATCACTATGGGCCGCAATTGGGCACATATATAAACGCCCTTTCTTTAAAACATTAAACTTATTAAAATAAAGGCAATTTACACAGTAAAATTTATCTACTTTCCCTTCCAGATCCATGGTATGCTTATCTGAAATTTTTTTAACGCGTAGTGACGTTCCTGCATGAATATTAGAGGACATAAAAATAGAAACACCGTATTCCCTGGCCTTTTTCTCCATCGCCAAATAGTCCAAATTAATCGGATAAACCGTCACACTAATATGTACTTTATTTTCTTTGCAAATCTCCCAAAAATTTCCTTCTGATGAATGTTCCAAATCGAGCAGCAGTACGCCATTTGTTAATATAATCAATTCAGACTCCGGAAATTCCCGTCTGGTAATCTGGATACATTTTATAATATCTTTATGAAGGGTTGGCTCTCCTCCTAAAAGAGTAATTGCACCTATTTCATGATCAAATAGCTCTCCCATCCGGATCATATCTTTTTCAAACTGTTCCAGTCCTACATACCATTCCTCTGAAACCTGCGAAAAGTGATCACACATCTGACAAGATAAATTGCAGTGATCTGCCAAGCTGATTTCGAAAGTCATCTCCATCTTATTCCTTGGTTTCATCTGATTTGCAATTGCCCGTTTGTTAAATTCAGACATAATAAAATAGTCGTCAAACCCATTTTCCCGAAACTGTGGTATGATCTTCCCGAAATAACGGTCGGATATTGCAAGAATAATCCCAACATTTTCCATACCATATATTTCATGCACCAGTTTAACTGCTATCTCACGATAGGTAAGGGGCGGTTCTTCCTCCTTCATAAAAGACACCACATATCCTTCAATTGCAATCCCACACATATCAAAATATTTTAATAGATATTCCTGATTTTCGTCTTTTCCGTAAATATATAAGCTCTTGTGCCTTCTGCAGAAATCTATCATATCTTCTAATTCATAAATGTGAGGCAGTTCATTAATTAAATGAATGCTTCTCCTATCATTTCCCATAATCTTCTCCTCCTAGTAGATGAGTGTAAGGTTTCTTCTCACAATAGCTAATTCTTACCTGGTTTTATATTTCTGCATTTATCATAAAATGAAAGAAACTAATGCATAATACCGTCCATTACCATTTCACACAAAGGTTCATCCGCCTTTTCAAATTGAATTTCCACCGCATCCTTACTTAGTCCCATTCGTTTTAAACTAAAGTACTCATATGTACTGCCATTAAAAAACCGTTCTTTTGCATGATATAAGATAACCTTTTTTGCCTCTGCTCCGCTGATCACATCACAAAATCCACTTCGGATTCCTATAAAAAATCCTGCCTTTGCAATCACTTGCGGAGCAATATCCAGTGAAAACGTAAGCGGAACCGTTCCTTCTATTGCAGGTTCCGTATCCCCGATACTGTTAGTACAGACACTAAATCCGACTTGCTCAAGCTTTTCTGCCAAATCAGACCAAAACTGTTTCGGCAGATCTGCCAAGGTATTAGAATACGGCGACAACACCACAGTATTTCCTTCCTGAAGCCGATTTTTTTTCAGTAATTCTGCTGCTTCCTGATCAACATTCTGAAATACGGGATGTTCAGGCTTGCAAGAATCGGGAAGTTCAAATACAAATTTACGAAATTGCTCCATAAATTCCAGTCCTTTATACCCCCGAAACCATTCCAGCGGATTTGTGTGAACCTGCTGCCATGAGTCATTTAATAGAATAAGCTTTACTTTTTCAGGGCAAAGCATATAATACCGGATCAAATAAGAACATTCTGCTTTTTTACTAAGTACTACTACATTTTTAATATTGAATAGCTTGGCCACCTTCTCGCAAGCTTTGCTGATCACTAAAAAAATATAATCCTTTATGTGATTTTTTTCGATATACTGTTTCCAGAAAGTCCCAATTAAATAAATATCCCCTGTTCCTGTGTATGGACATGCAAAAACTGGCACATCTCCATATTGATCAATTAGCTTATGATAAATCTTTTTTCCGCGCATCGCCTGTAAAAAGCACTCGGTTAAGGATTCTTCATAGTACAGTGTCAATATATTTTCTTTTTTGACACAATTATGGTTTAATTGTGCGGCCATTTCACGCCAATAAAGAGAACAAATAAGATACAGATTCTGAGGATCTGAAATATGTGGTACTTCCTCAACTGATATTACTTGAATGCCACTGCAGTAGGTATTTTGTTTTATTTTATCATTATCTAACACATTCACCGGATTCAATTGACAGGCCCGTAATATTTGTATCATTTGCCTTGTATTTTCACTGACTCCAAACAAATAAATATTCTTATTTTCAAAGTATCCTTTACGGTACAATCGGTGCAATATTTTCTCAACCCGGGCTAATTTGTAATCAAACATGCATAATATCCCTCAAATTTTGTGATTAAGTTTTGGATGCTTACGTGCCAGTTCTTAATGTTTTCTATTTGGAACCATTCTTAAGCGGTACAACCCCAAACAAACAGCTTCTTCTTCCTGAACCTGCGTTTCTCTTAAAAGTTTTCCCAAACGATTATCTTTTGGACAGTCTGTATAAGTAAATACAATCTTATCTGAAAAATTGTAAAAAGAATAATAATCATACAGCCACTTGATTTTTTTCTTATCCCATCGGCAAAACCTGACCGGGACTGATTGATTAATTCTTACAGCCCTTTGATACACACTTCTATCATCAAACAAAACAATGGCTTCTTTTGCATATTTTCGCTCCATATAATGTTTTAAATGTACCAACGCATAATGATCCAGTTTCTCGTTATCATTAACCAGCACAAGTACTACCTTATTTTTATCAATTTGAAACCGCAGCCGAAATATATCCCATATTATGGCTCCATGTAAAATGTGTATCATCTCTCTAAGCATCTTTTAGCACTTCTCCAATATGTCCGCCTGGATGATTCCGTTTAAACTGTCCAATATCAATTTGCATTTCCTTTGCAATCATCATGGCTAGACCTTGTAATATAATTAAATTCATTGTTGTAGAATTGTTTGGCATAATATTCCATAAATCACCTTCATGGACTAAATCCAATACTATGTTATTTGGTATTTCCCTTGTAAGCGTGCTTTCCTTTACAAATGTTAAAAGCCACATACAAACCTTACGTTTCTTTAGCAATTTGGTTAAATAAATGGATTCTGAGGTTTCTCCGCTTTTGGTCAGAATAATTACCAGATCCCCTTCCTTTACCAAACCCATATCCCCATGGACAGCCGAATTGGTATGCAGGAAATATGCGTCCAGCCCCATAGAAACCATCGAACCAACAAACTTATCACAAATTGGTACGTTTTTTCCTAATCCAGATACAATAATCTTATGTCCTGCTTTTAAAGCAGCAACCGATTCATTTACCAGACTCTCAAAACGGACAAGATCCAATGAATGGACGCAATGCTTAATTTCTTCTAACTGTTTTTCAAAGTATGTAGTCATAGCACATCCTCCAGATAGTACAAACCATTATAAAAAGCCCCGCAAATCGAATCGTAATCCTGCCAGGCATATGTAGTCAGAGAAAGCCAGATTACTGCATGAAGCAGTTTAATCTCATATTCATCCGCTCCCGTCAGATCAAAAAAATCACGCTCCATATCTTCCCAATGATTGGATTGAATTTGAAGGAAAACTTCGTTTTCTCCGATTTCCAAGCGAAAATTTTTCAAATTAAAGGGATCGTAATTGCCCACTATTGAATAATAAAGCTTGGCCCAGTCATACCGGATATCCCCGTAAAACTCTGTAAATCCAAAATATCCTCTGGGATCAATCAGGACTGGCGTTCCATCCTGGCGAAGCATCAAGTTAGAAAAGGTACAATCACCATGAATAAAATGAAACCGAGTGCAGGTAAGCTGTTCTAATTTCTTTTCCAATTCCCGTTTATGGAAATATACGTTTCTGCATTCTTTACCATTAACTCGTATTGTTCTCTCTCTAGCAAAGGGAACCAAATCTTCTATCTTTTTTAAACGCTCCATGGTTTTATGGTAATAGGCCTCTTTTATGCTGAATGAATCAGAAACAATGGAATCAGATTGATGCAATTGATGAAGGGCAGAAATCAATTTTTCCAATATCCCTTTCTTATCTTCATAGGATAATTGACACTCGTAAATATTTTTTCCTTTAATATATTCCATCTCTAAAGGATTTGTAGAATAAATATGGGGAAGTACCTGAATCTTATTTTCCTTTGCTTTTTCATACCAGGCGCATTCTCTTGCAGCAAGTTTCTGTCCTTGCAGATCCACTGCTTCTTTAATGATTTTATCGCCCTTTATGGTTATACGGTTAAACGGGCGGCACTTTTTCTGAGCAAGCTTGTTATATTCCTCCAGCAGTCCAAACTCCTTTGTGCCGGCAAGGCTAAGTTCTTCAAATGTCATCTGCTGCTCCTGCATCCAGCGAACCAATTCACCACTGTCTGGAATCCTAGTAAGTTTGGATTTATCGGTAAACAAAAAGAACCCTGCCACTCCGTTTTCCATGGAACGTTTTTCAGCAAATGCTCCGTTTTCATAACTCCAACGACATGGAAATGTTTTAGAGATGCCGATATAGTCTTGAACATCTGTATTTTTAGGCAGTTCAAAATTTTCTGGGAGAATTAAATCAGACCATGTCAGAAGAAATGGCTTATTAGGCGGAATATAGGATAATGCCTGCTTAATCCCGGCACACGTTCCCGTTCCGTCTGCATCGATTACTTGATATCGAACTTCTGCAAAACTGGAAAGATATTCCCGCAGTACCTCCTTATGATAATCTGCTATAATGATAAACTTTTTATCAGAATATTTTCGGAAAAGGTGGAATATCATGGGAAGGTTATCGATGGGAACTAATGCTTTGGGTTTATTTTTAGTCAAATATCCAAGGCGCGTGCCTTTTCCTCCTGCTTGTACAATAATATACTCCATAACGGCTTTCCTCCTTATTTTCCGATTTTAATTCACTGCTTAATTTCCCTTTATCAATAAAATGTAATCTTAAATAGTTACAACAAAACTAATTTTCAAAATCTATAAAACTGCTATATTTCAGATCGTACTTAAATACTTTTAGCAGGATTTCCAACAACCGTAATACAGTCATTTACACTCTTGATAACAGCAGCGCCCATCCCTATCACACAGTCTTTTCCTATCTGTATTCTGTTCCGGATACAGCTATTAACTCCTAAATAAGCATTTTCTTCTATAATAACAAACCCCGCAACAATTACTCCTGCTGTTAATTGCACATTTTTATGGAGATGCGATTCATGCCCGACATGAACTAATTCCGCTAATTTCACATAATCTTCTAAAATCGTATCACTGCACATACCGCGGGATATCACATTGCATGCGCCAATTTCTACACAATTTCCAATAATCACCTGCCCTAACGCAGGTATTCTTTTCTTGTTTCCTTTGGAATCTTCCACAATCGTAAAACTGTAATCACCCACCACAGCATTTTCATTGCAAAGAAAATCATCCCCAATTTTTGCATTTTTAATTTTTGAACCTGATAAAATTCTTGCATTTTTTCCAATGGAAACATTATGCCCGATTAGTACACCTGGCTCAATATTTGAATTTTCTCCAATCGTTACATTTTTTCCAATGTAATATCCTTCATTTGTTAACGAAAAGCCTTGCTTTGCTTCCTCTTTCTGGATTAATTTTGCAAATTCTTCAACACATTTGGCATATTCCCATTGAGGATTATCTGTGTATACAACTTTATTATTTTTTATCACTGTATCATCTGTCTGAATGCCATTTTCTAAAAATATTAAACACTCCTTATGCCCTATAAGTCCATCCACTAAATGCTCAACTTTCTTCGTTATATACATCATAGTGTTGTCCTTGGGTTGTCCGGCATAAGATACGCCATGAATTGCAAACGGACCATTTAAATCTATTGATCTTAAAGGAAACTTCTCTTTTGAGGGCTCAGTTTTCATATTCATTCAATCTCTCAATATATATTCAAATTTACAAAAATTTTTATTTTTTGAATTCTATAACATTCTCAAACTCTATTTGTTTTATATCCTATATTCTCTAAGCTTTTGTATATCCCGTCTGCAACCCTTTCTATCGTTTCATGCTCCATATATGGAGAGAGGGGTAAGCTTAACACGCAATCACAAAGTTTTTTTGTTACAGGACAATCTGCATATGAACTTTTCATGCCGGCAAATGCTTTCTGCTGATGCATCGGCTTTGCATAATATATCATTGTTGGTATTCCATATTTTTTTAATTCTATCTGGAAACAATTTCGGTCAACTTCATCTGGCAATTGAACGGTATACTGTGCCCAGCTACTTACCGCTCCATCCAATACTTGTGGAATAATCAAATTGCTGCCTTTCAATAGCTCATGATACCAGTTTGCAATTTGGTTCACTGCATCCAGTTCATAATTTTGAAATGCCTTAAATTTAACCTGTAAAATAGCTGCTTGAACCGTATCCAAACGGCTATTCATTCCAATTCTTACATTATCATATTTATCTGTTTCACTTTTTCCATGGACTGCAAAGCTGCGAATTAATGCTGCCCATTCATCATTATCTGTAAAAATGGCGCCGCCGTCACCATAACACCCCAATGGCTTTGCCGGAAAAAAACTTGTTGTGGAAATATCTCCAAACCCACATGCTTTTTTTCCATTCAGCCTGCCGCCAAACCCTTGAGCACCATCCTCTAACAAAAGAAGATGATATTTGTCACAAATAGGTTTTATCTTACTATAATCCGCAGGCTGTCCGAATAAATCAACGGTAATGACAGCTCTTGGTGTATATCTTTTTTCTTTTACCACCTGAATGATGGCTTCTTCCAGTTTTTCCGGATCCATATTATAGGTAATAGGATTTACATCAACAAAAATTGGCATTGCACCTACACCTGCAGGGCTTTCCCCGCTTGAAAAGAACGTGAAATCTGGTACAAATACGGCATCATTTTTTCCGATTTTCCATGCAAAAAGAGCTAAGGTTAAAGCGTCTGTCCCATTGGCACAAGAGATGCAATGCTTTACCCCAACATACTCAGCTAACTGCTCTTCAAATTCGGCTACATGCTTTCCACCAATAAAATTACAGTCATCCAAAACATCAGAGATCGCTTTATCAATATGATTCTTTAATACAGTATATTGTGTTTTTAAATCTCTAAACTGCATTGCTAGTTCCTCTCTTTAATCGCCTTTTCTATAGTTCGAAAGATACATTTTACATCCGTTTATCTTTGCAGTCATCTATGTATAGGCATTACCATCAAATTAGATAATCTTGATTTTCTATAAAGATTTGTTTTTTATAGCACTTCAATATTCGTTCTTGGCTGAATCGATTTCATTACATTTTTTGTGTCAAATATCATTTTTGCATTTTTCTGAACCATTCCATAGTCAACATTGCTATGTGCTGTTGTCACCATTACCAAATCGTAAGAAGCGATAATTTCTGGAATAAGTTTCTTTATTCCAACCCTGATTTTTCCATCCTTTTTATATTGAGGGATCCAGGGATCATAAAAATCAACTATTACTTGTTCTTTTTCTAATTCTTCAATGACCTGAAGGGCAGGACTTTCCCGATAATCATCAATGTCTTGTTTATAGGCAACGCCTAAAATAAGGACTCTACTATTTTTCATAGCTTTTTCACAATGATTTAAAATCTTTCTGGCTCGTTCAACACAATACTCCGGCATTTTATCATTAATCATCATGGAGGTTTCGATCATAGAAGTATGAAATCCGTATTCCCGTGCCTTCCATGACAAATAGTAGGGATCCAACGGAATGCAATGTCCTCCTAGCCCAGGGCCTGGATAAAAGGGATGAAATCCGTAAGGTTTTGTTTTAGCAGCATCTATTACTTCCCACATACTAATACCCATTTTATTGCAAAGCATCGTTAATTCATTTACCAGACCAATATTAATATTTCGATAGGTGTTCTCTAATATTTTTTCCATTTCTGCCACAGCAGGCGACGATACTTCATGGACATCTCCTACTAAAACTTCACGATACATAGCTGATATTACTTCTGTTGCATCCTTTCCAATAGCACCAACAACTTTAGGCGTGTTCTTAGTTTTATAAATTAAATTTCCCGGATCGACACGTTCCGGAGAAAATCCCAAATAAAAATCTTTACCACAAGTTAGTCCGGAGCCATCTTCTAAAATAGGTTTAATTAAATCTTCTGTCGTACCTGGATAGGTGGTAGATTCCAAAACTACAATCGTACCTTTCTTAAGGTATCGTGCTATTTCAATAGTTGAATTTCTGACACAGCTAATATCAGGCTGCTGATGCTTGTCTAAAGGCGTTGGTACACAAATGGCAATGAAGTCCATATCTTTCACAAAGGAAAAATCTGAAGTTGCTTTTAATCTTCCATCTTCTACTAATTTGCATAAATCAGAATCAACCACATCTCCAATATAATTATGCCCTTCATTTATCAGCTGGACTTTTGATTCCTGTATATCGAATCCTATCGTTTTGTATCCCGCCTTTGCTTTTTCTACTGCCAGAGGCAATCCTACATATCCTAAACCAATCACGCCAACTTTAATTGACTTTTCCCTGATCTTTTTTAATAGCTCTTCTTTCATATTAAGTCCTTTTATTGTAAATAGTCTATTACCGGTTTCATAATACTATCCCAAGTCAGATATTTGACTGCATAATCCCGGATTTGTTCTTTAAAATCCTTCTGCATACAAAGATGCTCGTAAAAGCGAATAACTTCATTCATATCAATTGGTGTGTCATCATTTGGAACATGGAGTACAAAAAATTCATTATTTGAGAAGCGCAAGTCTTCATAACCACAAATAACTGGAATTCCTCTTGCACAATACTCTGCTCCCTTAATAGGGCTTCCATTTCTCAATCCAGTTTTATAAAAACCAAGTGCTGTTATTCCAATATCGGAATCATTAAAAATTTCTGTAAGGGCATTTCCTTCCAATGTTCCAGTAAATTCTATGTATGATTGTAATTCATACTTTTTAGATAATTCTCTATATTTTTTTAATTCTGCACCTTCTCCTACAAGCTTGAAAGATAACTTCCAATCTCCTCCATTTTTATAATAATTATGAAGACCAGAAATAATTCGTTCATATCCATGCCATGGTGCCATGCTAGCAACTGCAACCATTACAATTTCTTTATTTCTTTTCATATGATTTGCCATAGGCAATTTTTGCGCACTAACCCCATTATTTAATTGAATACATGGTTTTCCCCATATTTCCTTATCTTTTGTATATGTAGTAAAAATATCTATGTAACTTATTATCTCATTTCTATAATAAATATCTTCTATTTTATGCCTTCCGTATGGAATCTCACCATCATAGGGATAGGTGGGAATTTCAATAACTGTTTTTATATTATTTTCTTTCTGATACTTCAACAGCTTAATGCACGAAATATTTGCGTGAATATATCTAATATAAGTATGCTTCACCTGATACGCTTGAATCCACTGAATTAATACATGGATCAAATCTTCCCGTGTGACTGCTGCTTCTTTTTGAATAACCTTATCCTTATCCATTAGATAGGCTATCTGCCAGCTCCAGATTGTATAATAAACCCTTCCAAATACATTTTCAAACGCTTCTATCTGTGCCATAATTTTTTTTCGTACTCCGACATATCCTGGCCAATTTAAATCACAATCCGTAATATACAATAGCATTATTTTCCCTCCTGAAAATTTCCTAAAAACAGAATTTTATCATCAGGCACAAAATTTCTTAATTCATTATAAATTTCCGCATAATGCTTAATTGATGTGATCACTACTATCTGATTTTGATATTCGCATTGAAAGGCATCAAAATTGATAACAGGGATATTCAAACCATCTATCAGCAGTTTTCCACTTTTATCCACAACTGAAATCACATGAACAATATCTTTTACTGCACGGAAAAATTGGATTCCTAAGTATCCGCCTCCATATATGTATAATTCTGAAATTCCAGATTTTTTAATTTGAGAATCCAGTTGTCTTTCATCTAAAAGCCTGCCCATCATCTCATAACATGCTGATAGGACATCTACCTCATTTGCATACAAATTAATCAGTTCATCTACATTATTACTTTGTCCCATTAAATTCACCTTGTCAAAATCTGTCTTTATAATTAATAGTTGCACAATCTGTTAGCGGCAATCGAATTGGCATACCGGTATATGCTGACTGATAAATAGCTAATACCAGCTCTAATGCCCTTTTTCCTGCTTCGGCATCAACAAGAAGCTCTTCTTTTCCGTCAATAGCTGCTATTACATTTTTATATAATTTGGAATGGCCAAAGCCATAAACATTTGGAGGCACTTCGCTGCAGTTTTTCTTAATCTCCTCTGGTTCATCCAAATCGTCTGAAAATCTCCATTCTTCAATTACATTAACAGCCTGTCCTCCGGCCTTAACTGTTCCTTTTTCTCCAAAAACATAAAGCGTTTCTTCCAAATTCTTAGGATACACATTTGTAGTTCCTTCAACTATTCCATAACTTCCATTAGAAAATTTAATTAATGCGATTCCTAAATCTTCTGCTTCTATATATGGATGGTTTAGCCTGTCTGTCATCCCGAACACTGTATCAATCTCATCTCCCATCATCCATCGAAGCAGATCGATATTGTGAATGCATTGGTTCATCAAGGCGCCGCCATCCTGTTCCCAAGTTCCGCGCCAGGCAGCTTTTTCATAATATGCATAATTTCTGTTCCAGCGTACATGTGCTGTCCCATACAGCAGGTTTCCAAATCGTTCTTTCTCCAGAGCCTGACGAATAGCTTGTATTGACTTGTTAAATCGATTTTGATGACATGCGCAAACCTTTACATTTTTTTCTTTTCCCTTTGCAATAATCGCATCAGCATCTGAAATTGATAATGCAATTGGCTTTTCGATGATTAAGTTACAGCTATAATCTAAACAATCTAATGCAATTTGTGCATGTTTTCCGCTTTCTGTAGCAATTGCAACCAGCTCCGGTTTCTCTTCTTCCAGCATCTTACGATAATCTGTATATACGCGGATATTCGATTCCGATAATTCAAATTTTAAAATTTTATCTTCTATATTGTTCCTTTCTAAATCAACCAACGCAACAATTTCCAGATTATTATTCTTTGCGGCTGCAATATGATTTGGTGATATTCTTCCGCATCCGATCAATGCATATTTCATATCCTTTGCTCCAATCGCCTTAGCTTAAAATTAAGTCTATCTCTTTTTGAATTGTATTTTTATATCCACATTGCTTTTCTGCCCTTATTTTGGCATTTTCACATTTTTTTAAGAAGTCCTCAGGATGATAATATAAATATTCTATTTCTTCTGCCATCATAAAATAATTTTCTCCCTCAAACAAGGAGGCACATTCTTCATCCATAAACTCCTGCATCGGCCCGACATTGCATGTGATCACTGCCATACCTGCTGACATGGCTTCACTGGAAGTCACTTGATGAGAGTCCATCCTGGTGGGCGAAAGAAATACTCCGTTTTCTTTAAACTGTTCCTGCATTTGCCCTTGGCTCAGGAATTCCCGATGTATTTGTACATTTGGATAATTACGTTTTTGCAACTCGCCAAAATTTTCTTCAAATAATTCACCATCACCATATAATTCAAAGGTTAACTCTGAGAAAAAATCTCTATTTGCCAGTTCAAGAATTGCTTTTGCAGTTAAGTCATTGGCATATGTATGTGCCTTATGGCTTTTTATTGATAATATATGAAGTCTATCTTTGGCTTCTCTATCCGATACTAAGTAAAATTTATTATCTATAAAATTAGGTATATGACTATAATTATCTGGTAACTCCCCAACATATTTTTTTACTCTGTTTTTTAAATAATTTGAAACAAAAATAAAATGCAAATTACTCATTTTAAAAATATAAGCTAAGAATTCAGCACGCTTTTTATCTTGAATATACCAAGATTCTTTATACTTATTTATCGCATCATCTGAATAGTTAAACCAAGTTCGAAACCAAGGTGTTATCTCATATCCATGACACCAGATAATCATTGGAATATTCATTTTCTTTGCTCTGCCTATAGAATACATTATCTTTTCGTCAATAAAATGAATAAGCAGCTTTTTATATTGCTTTAAAGATAATAAAGACTGAAGCTCAGATGTTCCTCCCTCATATACCTGAATTCCCTGATAGTAGTATTCGTTAAAAGCTGAATTTTCAATAAATCCGAACGCTTCTACTTGAATTCCATTTTCAATATACTTCAATACACGCCTATGAGCAAAGGCAGATCTGTGATTATTCTCTTTTGGATAACCCCCATTACAAATCACCAAATAATTTCCTGTTTCTGTGTTATTGTCGATCAACGACTTAACTTCTTTATAATCCAAATTATGATATTTTATAGTATCTTGCAACTTACTTTTTAAATCCTTTTTATCCGGTTCAGAAAGTTTTCCAATTATCAAATTAACGCTTTCTAAAAACCCTCCTTCCGGAATAATATTTTCTTTTATTAATTGTGTTCCGATTTGAACATAATACGCACTTGCAATTACAATCGAAGCATCCTTATATCTACTAATAATGTCATTTGGAGAAATGATATCAAAACCATATCTTTTTGTTCCCCATTTCGATGTATCATTATCAGAAAATGCAACTATTTTATATCTTGATAAGTATTTTATAATTCTATATGCCTCATCTCCCCGCTCTCCTGTGCCAAAAATAACTATTTTTGTTATCTGATTTTCGCGATTTACCATCTTAAAATCATCCTTATTTACATATAATTCATAAGTTAAATAGTATAAATAATATCTTTAATATGTATAATCGGGCAAGTTACCTTTTTAGATAAATCTTTAATTATTTGATCGTAATTTTTTAACGGAGTTACTATAATTGCATCTATTTGTTTTAATTCGTTATCTAGAGTATATATACTGAAATCTGACAAAATCATATCTGCATTTTGATCGATCAAATATTGTATTTCCATTTCTGTATCCTTAAACGCCTCACATAGCTTTAAAGCTACACATCCTGCTCCATATATAGCAATTGATCTATAATTTCTTTCTCTCAAAAAATCTATAATTTCTTTTTTTTGATAGTTTAAAGAAATCCATTTTTCAAGAAGAAAAATCAACTCTTGCTGTTTCGCATTTTTCTCTCTTTGCATCTCTATTGACTCTTTTTTCAAAAAATCGAATGAAATCTCAATACCATTATGATTCATTTGATTTAATATCGAAAAAAATCCTCTCAAGAATTTTGCTTCCCAGCATAGTTTCAAATATTTATAATAATACAATTTCTTGCATTTTAATTTATCATCCTCTGACAAGTAAGCAATATATTTATTCAGCGTTTTCCCATTTGATAACATGGAAACTATAATTTTTCTTTTTTTCCCTTCGCTGAAAAAATTGGTTATAGAAGTATTTCCTCTTCTATAATAAACTAGGCACTGATCTAAATAATAAAATTTAACTTTATTATAGGAAATTCTAAGCCAATATTCATAATCCTCATATGAAATGGATTCATCAAAAAATCCATATTTTTCAAACACTTCTCTTTTTATCATAACAGTAGGAGCAGCGATACTATTTCCAAACATTAATTTTCGAAATAAATCCCCCTTTATAACTCCTGAACTTCGATAAAAATATAGTTTATTTGATTGACTAACCTGAGTACCTTTCCTATATCTATCATTTATAACATATCCATTTGAATATACCACGGAACATTGGGGTTCAATCATAAAACATTCTACAAGTTTTGAAATACAATTATACGCCATAATATCATCGCCGCTCATTAACTTACAATATATACCTCTCACCTTTTTAAGCATAGAATTTACATTATGTGGTATATTTCCGGAATTCCTTTTTCGTTTCAAAAAAGTAACTTTGTGTAATTTTTCTTTTAATTCTTTCTGATAAGAATCTATGATTTCTACAGTTCGATCTTTAGAAGCGTCATCTAATATAATTAATTCTATATTAGGATAATTCTGCTCTATAATACCTAATATACAATCTTCTATGTATTGTTCATGGTTATATGTTAATAATGTAATAGATACTAAAGGAAAATTATTCTTCATTGTTTATTACCTTTTAATTTATTTTTAACTTTCATTGTTTATAATAAACTCTTATTCTTTTATTTGAATTTGTTCTAAATCACAAACCGTAATTTTATTCATAATAGTATTCAGCAATTCCATTTTTAAGTCAAAATTATTTATAATATGATCGGTTCTTTTTAAATATAATTCAACTGCACCATCTGAATAAATAGCTAATTTATATTCTTCAAAAATAAAAACTTCAAATGCCAATAATTCATGATCGTGTTTCGCCATTTTATATACACATCTAACTTCTGGATTATAAATTTCTGAACGCATTACTTTTACAAAATTATTTTCTCTAATTATCACCTTTTCTTGTTTCATCAGAGCTATTATAATACTGTTCAACTCTTGAATCGAAGTAAGATTTTTATTGACACCTGATACAGTTTCCGGGGATTTCACTGCAAGCGGAACCTGTATAATATCTTCATGAAAAGTAAATTTAGTTCTTTCAATATCCTTTAAGCTGCCCCCCCCGTGGAATTAAAATATTACCATGATCAGCATATAAAACCATCCTACACGGTATACACTCTATTAAAGGAATAACAATATCATCAATATACAATAATGCATCTTTCTGCTGCCTTATATAGTCCTTTTTAATTTGACCTCCGTTTTTGTCTAAATAGTCAAATAAAATATATGAGCCTTTTATTTCAAGTTCTTCACTTGTATATGGATTAGGATATGAATAATGACTTTCATACAAGAGATGAATATAAAATAGTCCGTTCTTTTCATTTATCGAATCTACTAAAAAACTCCATATTTTTTCAGTTGCTGTCTGCGAATATGATGTTACTTTAATCATATCATCATCAATATATTCCGTTCCATCCGTATAAAAAAATATATTTCGTTCTTGCTTTTTTGCTTCTTTTATAAAGCGACAATTATCACTAACAATCATATTATTTTCATAATATTTAGTTTTTAGATCATCATTTTCACTATAAGCAGAAAGTAAACTTTCATAAGTAGAAGTAGACGCTGAATACGCATTGGAAAAATAGTACGTATCTCTTTCTAGAAAATCGTGTAAATTCTTCACTCGTTCTTCACATACATCTTTTCTACGAAGCCCGTCTATACATAACATTAAAACATTATTCTCGTTAATACTTCTTAATGATTCAATTTCTAGATCATAAATTTCGTGTAAATTCTTCAAAATTTGGTCTTTTTCGTTTGACCTTTTTAATTTATCTGCATACTTAATTGCCGATAAGAAATCTTTAATTTCTATATATTTCTTTATAATCTTTTTTAAGATTTTTTCCTGATCACTTGTTCCGTTGAAAAGCTGGATTTGCATTGTATTTATACTGCGATATTTAACATATGGGTGCTCTGCTAATTTTGATTCATAATAATTGCCTTCTATATTCATCCCTGCTTTTTCAAGTTCCTGATAAATATCCAAGTACTTAACGCCTTTATAATTTTCTTCTATATTATCAATTATTTCATTTTTATAAATTCTACTCGAAATAATTATTCCATCAATCCCTTTTTCTAGGATTTGCTTTTCATTAATAATTTCAAATCCCTGTTCTTTATTAGAATCCATACCGTTATCAATAATACATTTTATTTTTTTTAATTCAAACATAAAATCTGCCATAAGCATTTTTGTATGATTCCCATAACACCAAATTGCTGGCTTTTTACATTCACTTACAAACTTTGTTATCGCCTGGGTAATAACAAGATTAAGATTTGCAAAGTTATCTTGATTAATTATCCCAAACATTTTCTGTAAATTTTCATACTTGTTTTCAATTAAGTTCTTCAAAACCTTCCCCTCTTATCACTACTTTATAATGGCCATAAAATGGCTATTTACAACTCAAGTCTTCTATAATATCAGGATAAAAATTCACTTAATTCGTCAATTATTCTTCCTGGCTTATATTCAGCTAACTTTTCCCTACTCATAAACCCATGACTAATTGCTACAGTACTATATCCAATCTTATTTCCAAGTAAAATGTCATTTCCCATATCACTAACGAAAATGTTTCTTTTATCTCCTAAATCAGGAATATCTTTTATTACTTTACATAATAATTCTTCTTTCGTTTTACTGCCTTCTGTTAATAATATTTTTCTAAAAAAACCAAATAGACTTAATCGTTTCAATTCATCGTATAGTCCTGTTTTTGATTGCCTTGCTGTAAGCAAATATAAATCAAAACTTTTATCTAAACTGTATAACACATCAAGTGTATCCGGATAATTTTGATCCATATCCAAATAGTATTTTTTTTCTATACTTCTCATCCACTCTTTATTAAATTTACTAAATTCAATTTCCGGATACCGCATTTTAAGCAGTTCCTTATGATTTACTTTATCTCTTTTAAGATCCCAGTATTCTTTTTTTGTTAATTTGCATTGTGAAACAAGGCAGCAAAAAAGCTTGTACATTCTTTCGGACGAGTCTATTAACGTTCCATCAAGATCAAATATTATATTCATAAGATTTTATACTTTTTAAAATGCTCAGACAGCTTTACTAGACCACTTTCGTAAGGTGTAAAATATTCGTATTTATCAAAAATCGTTCTTACTTTTAAAGCATCATAATTATCATTTCTTCCCTTTACTCTGTTTTCGATAATAATCCTCGATTCAGAATTTAAAACCTTAATTACAAGTTTCGCTAAATCAAACACTGTAATTGATTCTTTTGACACAAGATTAACCTTCCCTATGCCCTTTTCAAATAGTGCAGCATTGCAAATATATTCCGCAGCATCATCTACATATAACATATTCCGATTTTCCTTGCCAGATGAATTTATTATAATGTCTTCATTATAACTTGCTTTTTTTAAAAAAGTCCCTGTGATTTTGTTATATGTTTCTTCACCAGGCCCATAGATAGCCCCCAAACGGAGTATTTGAACATCTGTACCATATGGCATAAACTGGTTTAAATATCTCTCACAAACTATTTTAGAAAGAGCATACATATTGTCTGTTGTCAATTCTGACTGTTCATCAATTTTTTTACTTTCTTTATAAACGGATACGGAACTAAGAAACACTATTTTTTTAGGAATTTCTGTAAGATTTTCAAACAAATTCACTGTTGATCTAATATTTTCTATATATCTATTCTCATCATCATATCCCTTTCCTTTAGGTGTAACTGCTCCTCCATGAATGATGCAATCAAACCTTTCACCTTGAAAAGCTTCTTTCTCGATATTATAGTTATCATGTATTATGCATTGATACCCGGGAATCGGATTTCTGCTTAATAATGTTATATTCTGTTTTGAAACACCCTTTGTTTGAAATTGATCCAATAGTCTTTTTCCAATGAATCCCGATGCTCCAGTTATTAATATTTTCACCTATCTATTTCCTCCAGGTATGGACTCTGCTTATCTAATCTGTCCAGTCCAAGTAATTCCGGCCTAACATATGTATTGCCATTTAATTCTATCACTATCATCCATGCTTTATCATCTTCAAAGACTTGGCTTAATCCATTACACTCTGTATAATCTATAATCTTCTTATAATTCATTCCATAAGCAGATGCAATTTTATCTAAAGCCGGTACAGAAAACCCTTTTACTGATCCTATGTATCTTCTGCTATAGTACTTTTCATGAATATCACGGATTAGTCCTAATGCATTATTCTTTAATACAATAACTTTTATAGGAATTTTATATTCAGAAATCATTTGGAGTTCCTGAATATTCATCTGTAATCCTCCATCACCCATAATAGCAATTGATTTATTGTCTGGATCTGCAAAATAGGCTCCGATACTTGCCGGCAATGCATAACCCATTGTTCCTAATCCCCCGGAATTAAGAATCCTAATATCATTTCCTTTCACTCTGAGTGATTGTGCTGCCCACATCTGATTTTGTCCCACATCAAATGTTATTGTAGCATTTCCCTTGATATTTTCACCAATGGCTTTAATGTAAAGATTGGGATTTATTTCTATTTCCCTGTTAAATTCCTTATTACTTCTATAAAATGATTTCCATACATTAATCTGCCGTTTCCATTCAATAATATCTGGCATTTTCTTGCCTGAAAGTTCTTTATCTAACTGTTTAATAAATTCTCCAATATCACTTTTTATTTGTATTTCATTTTCTATAAAATGTCCAAGTTCAGTTTCATCAATATCAATATGAATAACGCAAGCCTGGCAAGCAAATAAATTCCTATTTTTTCCTGTTTGACGCATGTCAAGTCTTGAGCCAAGAACTAGAATTACATCCGCATTTTGAATTGCATAATTTGCATATCGGTTGCCATATGAGCCAATAAAACCAACAAAATTAACATCATTATGAGGCATAACATCCAGTCCCATTAAAGAAGTTACCACTGGTATATTATATTTACAAATCAAACCTCTAAATTTATCACAAGCCTGTGCTGCTCTTATCCCTCCGCCTGCAATAATTAGCGGACGCTTTGAATATAAAATCTTATCTCTTGCAAAGGATATATCGATATCTTTATGTTTTACAATTTCTTTAAATTCATTATTTTTATCTATACTATACTCTATATCCTGGCCTTGTATATCAACTGGCAGATCAATTACAACAGGACCTTTTCTTCCAGTAAGTGCAATATTTATAGCTTTCCTAATTTCATCTATTGCTCTATTTTTCTCCTTAATGGTAACTGCATACTTAGTAATGGTTTTAACCATGGAGAGAATATCAATCTCTTGAAAACTTTCCTGCCTCACATCCATAGATTTTTTCATTGCGAATGTATGAACCTGGCCAGTAAAAAATAATACAGGAACCGAATCACAATATGCATTTGCAATTGCCGTTATTAAATTGGTTGCTCCAGGACCATTTGTTCCAATTGCAATCCCTATTCCAATTTTACTAATACGTGCATAGGCATCTGCCGCAAGTCCAGCTCCCTGCTCATGATAAGACTGTATATATTTGATTCCATATTTATCAAATGAATCTATCATATGAGTAATAGAACCGCCCTGATATCCGAAAACAGTATCTATGCCCCGACTTGTAAGATATTGTGCTATTGCATCAGATAATTTCATTTTTTCACCATAGTATTCATAGTATTCTATTTTTTAATGTTGCCTCTTAAATCTATAATCTTTCCACCTAACCATTTAAAGTACAATTAGTTTATTTTGCATTTCCTCTTTTGAAATCAGCATTGGCTCCCTATCCATTGCTCTCAGCCACATAAGCCCATCTGGCAATGGATTGATTTTTTTTCTTAACTCTGGTTTTTTTCCATAGATGGCCAAGTCTTTAAAAATAACTGGCATATTTAACCCAGCTTTCGTAAAAAAAAGAATTGTTGTAAAAAATCTTGAGATATTTATTTCTGTAGGATTAGGAATTTCATTATCATCATAAGCCATATCTACTCCAAAAATACCATGTGGCTCTTTATCAACAGCCTTTATAGCCTTAAGTGCAATATCCGTTACAAGCTCATCACTGCAAGTAATTCCAACCTTTGTAACTCCAGTTACACCAGAAGCAGATCTGTTTCCATGAATCCAACCGCTTCTTTTTCTGGTCTGTGCACAAATCAATTCCCCTTCCCACCAGATAGATAAAAATGTTACTGTCTGCGAACGAAGTATTTCTGCTGCAATAAACTTTCCCCATCCATCATATCTGTCAATCCATGCTTTAGCCATAGAATAGCTATTTGTAGGGATAGATCCTATTCCACCGCCGCCCATAGCTTCTGCTCTAATCCATATTTCACCATTATCATTTCTGAATTTCTCAAATGCACTCTTTAAGTCATTTTCATCATTGATAAAGATGTTCTCAGGAACAATAATTCCCGCTTTCTTAAATGCTTTCCAAGATTTCCACTTACTAACACAAGTCTCAATAACCTCATGACGTGGCATATATATTTTTGTGCCACAAGCCATAATTTCATCTCTAATTAAAGAAGCATGGTATACTTCTAAATCATTTTGAAAATGAACAAGATTAGGGCACTCCTTATTTAGGATCTTTAGTAATTCCTTTTTATAAAAAGGATCATTTGCATAAGGTATTACATATTTCCGCTTTGCATTAGATGCTGCTAAATCTGACGGAATCGCTCCCATACCGATTATTTCTTCTTGTTGGCAACTAAGCAATAAGGAATTAATCACTCCTTCTGAAGGTGTTCCTCCAGCTCCTGCAATTAATATTTTTGCCATTCTTTTCCTCCTAATCTAATGCAATGCATCGCTGCAATCTCTAAAACCTAAGGTTTTATTGAAACTGATTAACTGTATTGATCACAAATTCCTGCTCCCTATCCGTCATTCCAATATACAACGGTAATGACAACACTGTTTTTGCATATTTCTCTGTTATAGGAAGACTTCCTTCTTTTAAATTTAAATATTGATATGCCTCTGACAAATGAGGTGGTATTGGATAGTGTATAATAGTTCCAATTTCATTTTTAGTTAAATAATTTATGAGTTCTTGGCGTTTTTCTACCCTAACCACAAATTGATGCCAAACATGTGTTGCCTTTTCACAAATTTGAGGCAAAAAAATCTGTTCGTTTTTAATTTCTTTAAGATAACGATTACTTATTTTTGTTCTCTCTTCATTTAGTTCTTTTAAATGAGAAAGTCGAACTCTTAAAAGGCCTGCCTGCAGCTCATCCAATCTTGAATTAGCTCCAATAATGCGGTTATAATAACGTTTTTCACTCCCATAATTTCTAAATACACGTATTTTTTCTGCAAGTGTTTCATCATTGGTTATAATAGCTCCTCCATCACCAAAAGCACCAAGATTTTTGGTCGGATAAAATGAAAAGCATCCTACATCTCCAAATGTTCCTGTCATTTTTTCGCCAAAGTAGGCGCCATGTGACTGGGCACAATCTTCTATTACTTTCAAATGATATTTTGATGAAATTTGTAATATTTTATCCATATTAGACGCTTGCCCATATAGGTGAACTACTAAAATTGCTTTTGTTTTATCTGTTATTTTTTCTTCTATACATTCAGCATCTATATTAAAAAATTCATCAGGTTCTACAAGCACTGGTGTTGCGCCATTTATTGTAATTCCCATTATGCTTGCAATATATGTATTTCCTTGTACGATAACTTCATCGCCTTTTCCAATTCCTAAACACTTGAACGCAATCCACAATGCATCAAGCCCGCTTGCTAATCCAACACAACATTTCGCTTTTGTAAAAGATGCAAATTCTGTTTCAAAAGAAGATAGTTCATTTCCTAATACATACCATCCTGATCTTAAAACTTCTAAAGCCTTCCTTTCAAACTCTTCTTGATACAAGCAAAATCCACGTTCTAATCTATTTGGTATGATTTCCATCGATAACCATTCTCCTTATCTCAATATAATTTAAGATATAAGCTATGTACTTCAGCAGACTTGTTAGCATATATGCCACATTAGAACTTTTTACTATTCCGTATTCACGTCCCCTTCATTGTTCTTAGCTTTTAACATAACAGTTTTTTTAAACTCGTCATAATTTCTAATATAATCTTCTTCTTTATAAATATCCGAAGCCAAAACCAACAAAACAGCATCCGGTGAAAAATCATACATTTCACGCCATATATCATTAGATACATATAGTCCTTCATATGGCTTCTCTAAATATACAACTTTTTTTTCATATCCGTTGTCTAGTAATATTTTGCATGTTCCATGTATACAAACTAAAATTTGCTCTAAACTTTTATGTGCATGAAATCCTCTACGAATATTTTCTTTTGTATTGTACATATAATATACTCTCTTAATTTCAAAAGGTATATCGCTGTATTCTTCTAATGCTACCAACATACCTCTCTCATCTCCGTGTTGTTGAAACGCATATTTTATTACTTGCATTCTATCCTCCGATTTTCAATTTTTGAAATATCAGATATCCTGTTTCAAAATTTAGCAGCTTCTGTATCTTGTTTTTTTTCTCCATTTGCTTTAAGAAAATATCTAAGTTTATTTCTGTACTATTTTTTTCAAATATTATCCCATCCTTTTTCAAATCAAATGATGCTATCTGTTGTGCAATTTTTTCTAGCTGTGAATCAATTTCAATAAAGTGTTGTTCTACTTTTCCGGTGTCTATACTAATCTCATATAAGCATTTTTCTAAAATATTCATCATAAAAATCTTGCTGTTGAGATATGATATATTGGAAAACGTATTATATTTCCACCAACCTGATTCAATTTTATCTCCACAAATTGAATCACTAAAATCCGCTTTTTTCAATTCACAGGTTTGTATATTGAATTCTTTAATCTCTTGTTCTGAAGATTCTGGAATCATAAATAAACTATTCTCCATTAGAATGCTATCCCATATTTTCATTTTAACATCGTAATAGCAAGAAATATCAGAAACTCTATTTGTGCTTATATCATCCATATTAATTAAAATAATTTTTCCATATTTATCTAGTAAAATCATTTCTTGGTTAGTTAATTTACACATTGTTACATATTGATTCGTGACGTTTCCAATATTAATAGTTTTACCTGTTTCTGTACTCAAATTAAACTCAAAAATTGTATTGCTATTACAGATAGGCAAATAAATTTTATCATTAAACTGCGTATATCTCGATGTAAAAATCGGAAGATCTTTTTTCGACAATTGTGATATTATATCAAATTCTAAATATTCTACCTCCTTAGTATCGGTATTAATTTTAAGGATATAGGAATAGGAAATTGGAAATAGATATATCCATTCCTTCCACTTTAAACAAATCTTAAATTTTTCTCCTCTATTTTCGCATTCATTAAAATGAATACAAGAAAATGTTTCATGGATAATATGATAGAAAAATATAGTTGTTCCTCTTGAAGGTATCAATACCAATTCGTCTTTTACTTTTTTTAAACTATAAAAAGATCCATGCTTTTTCTCGTTGTTAGGTATTCCGATAATCTTTTTTACTTTTTTCGTCTTTAAACTATATTCGCATAAAAAGTTATAAAAAAAAGAAACAAGCCATATACTATCTTTTTCTACTTCAAAGATGCCATTTGACCATAAGAAAAATTTAAATTTACTGGAATTTTTCTTATTAAGATAATCAACATTTTGATACATAATAGGCTGCCCTGTTTCTTGATACAATTGCACAATCGAACTGCCATCCCCATAATACCCATCACTCAAAGCAATCGCCCGATCTAGATCCACCGTATCATCATAAATCCCCCATCCCTGCCTGCAATATTCTTCTACAATCCGATCATACCGTTTCTCTAATTCCGGTCTTACTGAAACAATTGTGGCACGAAATAACGGATGGGGCCTCCAAAGCAGCGCCACCTCTTCCTGATTTTTCTGAAATACTTCCAGTACATCTTCTATCTTGTCCAGCATCTTTTCCCCATACCGCAAAAGAGCTGTCAAACCAGTGTTATAAAATATGATTTTTTTCCAATTTCCATCTTCTTTCTCAATCACATTACGCCACTCTTTGGGAACTGATACATCTTCTTTTTTTGTTGTCAGTACCTTATCCATCTTAGGCGAACCTAATCCCAGTATCTTTTCTTCCCAATACTTTCTTGTATCTCCACCTGAATGTTCCTTCATAAAATCAGTCAGTACATTCACGTATATTTTTTTCATATTTTCTGATTGTACAATCGCCTTATCTGCATTAATAATTCCTTGCGTAATGCAAAAATGCTTCATGCCTTCCACATCTGCTTCATTATCTGGATCTATCTCTCCCAGTATGAAATATGGAATATAAATTAGTTGATCTGTAAATTTTTTTAAATTCCCGGAATAAAAGAATGGGTGGACGCTGGTTACAGTATTATTATTATCATATGGATTATGGATAAAAATCATATCTGGCCTGCGTTCCTCAAAATCATATTCGTCATATCTTGTAATTGGAACGTATTCCGGATATAAATCTCCTTCGTAATGCTCTTCCTGGAAACTTCCGTCTGGATTTTTATCGTAATATGGAATGGGAATCACGTAAGCATCTGTATCCTCATCCTGATCTGCTGCTTTCCACACGCTTTCTAAAGAGTCCCACATAGAAGCCTTGTATGGCAGAAATACCACTTCTTTCCTGTCATCTGGCATATTGTATTGGATTTGATTTTGTAGATCAGTAAGCTGCTTCCTGATTTTTTTTGAAATCTTTCGGCAGGCATTCTCATCTGCCGTAGCAATGCTCATTTGATAGATTTTTTCACAATAGTCCTCCAAAATTTCTACAAGAGGACGATATTCTTCTTCAAATTTTTCCAGATATGTACCAATCTGTATTGCTGCATCCTGACACTGTATAAACACATCGGCCAAATCTTCCGGGGCTGCTGGAAGAGATTTTACAACAGAGCTATTGGCCTCCATCATTGTATTAAGTAACTTTAATAGATCCTTTTTTTTATGCCGCTCCAATATCATTGCCTCCCCATTAAAAGACTCTCTCTTTCAGATGTGCTATTACTACTATATCTTTTACTTTTTATATCAATTAAGGCTGCAAATCAAACCTTAATCTGTTTTTATTAAATTCTAATTTTTTACATTTTAAAATCCGTATCAAATTCCTATTGTGCTTTTCGTTTGAATAGAACCTTTTTTACACAAATAAGGTACATTGGTCACCCTCTCCGGTGATGCATAAATCTCTGCTTCGCTCCTTAGTACATCATGGAAAAATTCCATGTTCCCAAGGTCCTGGCATACCCAATCCGCAGTAGGCTCTTGCCTTAGCTGCCTTCTAATGCCGACTTGATTTTGATATAATCATAAACAGTCCTGCCAGTCCATTTTCTGGTAAAATTGCGGTTTTGCCCCAATTTACCTGGTAAGCTGTTTCTATGATCCGCCATTCTCCTGCCCACGCTTTTTTGCATTGCAGGCTGCATTTGTTCTTTCTTCTGCCTGAAAACCACAGGATAAGCAAACAAATCTTCCATCCCGTTTCTTACCTGGTTCCCCGCATCGGCTGCACTCATTACTGATATCTTTGCCCATAACTTCAACAATTTTAATGGACTGCTGCCTGCACTTTTGTTTTAAACGGCTGCGGATATATCCTCTTTGCCACAAGGTTACAGAGTGATTAATTGATTTGCTGACACCAGAGGGCTTAGAACCTGGAAGCTTTGGAAGATATAAGGTTTCTGGTTTTTCAGTCTGAAGAAATCGGTTTAACTCCTGATTGATATAGCTGTGGAGCTGTTCCTCATACCGATTTTTTGTTCGGTTATATTTTTTTCTTCCTGGATTATTCTCTTTGTTCCGATAGTAGCTCCCTGCCTGCTTCCGAATCCAATCCGCATATTCCATGTGATACTCACCAAATTGTACCCCATACTTGTGGCCCTGATCGGTAGTCAGCATATCCTGCATTCCCATAGCTAATCCTACTTGATTCCTGTAATCCGGATGGCTGCGAACCGCCACGTAAACAGGAACATGAATTTTCAGCTTCCTCTCTTTGGGATATAACTGGATATAAAGCTGGGACTGATACTGGTTGTTATCTGTTAATGGAACAAATATCCGTTTTCTCTTTTCCTTAATAGAAAGGTAGATTCCATGGTTTCCATACCGGTATGCCCGCTCTCCTGCTGAAAATCCCTCTGCTCCCTTGGTATGAAGCTTTTCCTGATGCTTCCTTGCCTGACGGCGAAGATAGTTTTGAAGCTTTTTAATCTCTACTTCCTGCTCCAGCTTTTCTCTCTGTTTTTGCATATCACCTGAAAGAATGATTTCCTTCCGGTTTAAGACAGATTCAAACGCCCCTCCTGCCTTCATAAGAAAACGAAGATAATGCTTTTCTTCTGGGGTGAAATTTTCATTCTGTCCGATCCGCTTCTGAATGATTTCCCTTACCCTGGTCCATTGGCCTTTGATATCACTTAAAGCCTCAAAAACTGCCAGATAAAAGTATACGGAAGGCAGCCCTAATTCTTTCCTTAAGCCGCTGTTAGTCATTTCATTCTGGATCGTATATCCAGGGTAAAGCTTCGGCAGGCTGGAAGGGCCGCTATAGCGTTGGTATACATACTCCTTGACCTTACTGTAGTCAGCGGCAATTTCCAGAAGTTTTCTCATATCTTCTTCCGAAATCGGCTCTTTGTTATACTGATGAACGGTCTTGCATACGGTATTTCGCGGCATTTTGATTCCTTAACAATTCTCATTCTCAAAAAGTGTAGGTTTTGAGAAT
>JAAWIS010000143.1 GCA_022796475.1 Lachnospiraceae bacterium
GTTCATACTAATGTCAGAGTTAAGTTTTGAACAAATGTTAGAGGAATCATTGAAAACGATACGTACAGGAGAGGTTGTCACTGGTAAGGTTATCGATGTAAAAGAAGATGAGATCGTTTTAAATATTGGTTACAAATCTGACGGAATTATTACCCGCAGTGAATATACCAATGAACCGAATGTGGATTTAACCGGTCAGGTACATGTGGGAGATGAAATGGAAGCAAAAGTAATTAAGGTAAATGACGGGGAAGGCCAGGTGGCTCTTTCCTACAAGAGACTGGCTGCTGACAGAGGAAACAAGCGGTTAGAAGAGGCATTTAATAATCAGGAAGTTCTGACAGCTAAAGTAATTCAGGTACTGGACGGCGGATTAAGCGTAGTTGTGGAGGAAACCAGAATCTTTATTCCTGCAAGTTTGGTATCAGATACTTATGAGAAAGATTTGTCCAAATATGCAGGACAGGATATTGAGTTTGTGATTACTGAGTTTAATCCCAGAAGGCATCGGGTGATTGGCGACAGGAAACAGCTTATGGTGGCGCGGAAAGCTGCAATGCAGAAAGAACTATTTGAGAGAATTGCAGTTGGCGATACAGTAGAAGGAACCATTAAAAATGTTACGGATTTCGGTGCATTTATCGATTTAGGCGGCGCTGACGGTCTGCTTCATATTTCTGAGATGAGCTGGGGCAGAGTTGAGAATCCTAAGAAGGTATTTAAGGCAGGAGAGCAGGTAAAAGTCCTGATTAAAGATATTCAGGGAGAGAAGATCGCGTTAAGTTTAAAATTCCCGGAAGCAAATCCATGGGCAAATGCAGCCGAAAAGTATGCATCAGGAAATATTGTTGCAGGGCGGGTAGCTCGTATGACAGATTTCGGTGCTTTTGTTGAGTTAGAGCCAGGAGTAGATGCTTTGCTTCATGTTTCCCAGATTTCCAGAGATCATGTGGACAAGCCTTCTGATGTATTAAAGATTGGACAGGAAATTGAGGCTAAGATCGTAGACTTCAATGAAGGGGATCATAAGATCAGTTTAAGCATAAAAGCCATGGCAGCTCAGACCAGGGATTCAGAGGATGAGGATGTGGCAGATGTGGATATTGATGCAGTTGCCGGTTCCGAAGACTAAAGTAAATAGAGATTATCAGTGAAATAAAGTCCAGGCCTTTTCTTTCTCATGGAAAAGGCCTGGAATTGCGATTTTATGTAAATAAAATTAAAAATTTATTGACTATATTTAAAAGTGTGATATAATAAAAGTAATTAAAGAATCCGGATTGTTACTGGTAAGCAGGCAAAACCAATTTTGAGATAGGCAAGAAAGTGCTTCTACTATGTCAAAATTGGTTTTTCTTTATTATCAACGATACGTTGGGAGATTCAAGATTTTATGTTTTCTGCTTTAATTTTAGAAGGAATGATCCGATGAAGGTTCAAAAAATTATTAATAATAATATTATCAGTTCCACAGACGATAATGGAGTTGAAGTTGTGATTATGGGCCGTGGCCTTGGTTATAAGATCAAGGAAGGCATGGAGATTCCAAAAAGCAAAGTCGAAAAGATTTTTCGGCTGGATAACGAAGATGTGATGGATCGGTTTAAGACGCTGCTGTCAAAACTGCCGCCGGAGCAGATTCAAATTTCAACAGAAATTATTCAGTATGCGAATCAGGTTTTGAATAAACCGTTAAATCAGAATATATACATAACATTAACCGATCATGTTAATTTTGCCATAGAGCGTTTCCAGGAAAAGCTGCTGTTTACAACGCCGCTTCTAAGAGAGGTGAAAAGTTTTTATCGGGAGGAATACATGATAGGGGAATATGGGATTGCCTTGATTGACAGAAAATTAGGGATTAAGCTTCCTGTAGACGAAGCTGCTTCCATGGCTCTCCATGTAGTGAATGCTGAGTACAATACTGCTATGCGGGATACTATGCATATTACACAGTTAATCCAGCAGGTAGTAGGAATCGTAGCAGAATATTTCGATATTAACCCAGATGAGCGTTCTCATAATTATGAACGTTTCATTACCCATCTTAAGTTCTTGGCGCAAAAAATTTACACCAATGATCTTTTGGACCAGGAGAAGTCAGAGTTTTCCTGGATGATTTCTCAGATGTACCCGGAAGAATATGTCTGTAGCCAGAAAATCCAGCATTTTATCCAAGAAGAATATGGCCATCAGGTATCTGAGGAAGAGGTTGCTTATTTGGCAGTTCATATTAAAAGAATTTGCTTATCATAGTCAAACCAGAGGCATAGAAACTGAAAGATATATGTTCAGGCAAATCAAGCAGAGGAGTTTATGATAAGTTGGGACTATAAGATTCAGGATTTGCATGGTCTTCACGTAAGACCGCTGGCAAAAATTGTAACCAGATTAAAGAGTTTTCGGTGTCAGGTGCAAGTGATCAATAAAGGGAAGAAGGTAGAAATCAGCGATTTAATGGGAGTTCTGGCCTTAGAGATACAGACAGGGGATGTGTTAAAGTTTCAATTTGATGGTGAGGATGAGAAAGCGGCGTCAGAAGCGTTATGCGTTCTTTTTCCAGAAATCAGGCTGTGATATATATAAATTCAAAGAAAACTATGGCAACAGGGATGTAAGTAAGCTTACAATTTTGACTAGAAAGGGGAATTTAATATGGCAGCCAATATGAATTATATATTAGCCAATAACGACTTTACTGCAGTTGCTGCTGCTGTTTTGGCAGGATTGGGCGGCAAAGAAAATGTAGAGTCTTTTGATAACTGCATTACCAGGCTGCGCCTGGAAGTGAAGGATCATACTAGAGTAGACGAAACACAAATTCGATCCGCAGGGGTAGCAGGAGTGATCCGCCCCAGCGAAACTGCTGTACAAGTTGTTGTTGGAACTAAGGTGCAGTCCGTTGCAGACGAGTTGAGAAAACTGCTGCAATAGACAGGCATTCTTAATTGACAGCATGGTGACAGCAAAGTTGACAGCGTGGGCGACAGAAAACGGACAGAAGGCGAAGTATGCCGGCCAAATGAAGCAAAAACAAGGCGATAAAAAACCTCACTGTGGGACAGCACCCCCTGCTGTCACAGCGGGGTTTTTTATCGTTTCATTCCTAAAAGCCAGGACTCTTCCAGTTTCTGTTCACACCATGACGAATCACTACGCTGATTCGTCATGAGCCAGTACAGTTATGGTGGCAAAGCATATGCCCCATCGCCGCCAGGCGATTTTAAATGGGCATATGGGGTTACGTTCACAGAGTACCTGTGAACAGCAACCTCTTCCAAGGATTGAGGGGTCTGGCGTTTATTTGCTGCTTTTCATTTTTGTGAGAAAGTAGTATACTAAAATAAGCTGAATATTCGAAATCAGGTATTTGGATTTGTTTTGCAGCAAATTTAACATTTGAGAAAGATGAGGAAGTCTATGATAGCAGAGAAAATGAAACCGTTACTGCAGAATAATTCTGCCATCCGTATGATGTTTGAAGAAGGAAAGCGGCTGGCATCCATATATGGTGCAAATCAGGTATATGATTTCAGCCTTGGCAACCCAAATGTCCCTGCTCCTGACAGTGTCAGGCAGGCTATAATCGATATTTTGGATGAAGAAGAATCTACCTTGATCCATGGATATATGAGCAATGCAGGCTATGAAGATGTGAGGGAAACGATTGCACAGTCTTTAAATCAGCGGTTCCAGACCAGCTTCCGTATGGAAAACATAATAATGACAGTAGGGGCTGCCAGCGGGCTGAATATTATATTAAAAACGATTTTAAATCCAGGGGATCAGGTGGTTACATTTGCACCTTATTTTCTGGAGTATGGCAATTATGTAAGAAACTATGACGGTGAACTGGTAGTGGTATCTCCAAATACAGACAGCTTCCAGCCGGATTTAATAGAATTTGCAGAAAAGATAGGTTCCAAAACAAAGGCTGTGATTATTAATTCCCCCAACAATCCAACAGGGGTAGTTTATTCCCGGGAAACGCTGCTTCAGCTTGGGGAAGTATTGGAAAAGAAAAGCAGAGAAGCAGGACATCCGATTTTGCTGATTTCAGATGAACCTTATCGGGAATTGGCATACGATGGAGTTGAGGTTCCTTATGTAACAAAATATTATAAAAATACGGTGATCTGCTATTCTTACAGTAAATCCCTGTCCCTTCCAGGTGAACGGATTGGCTATTTGGTAATTCCGGATTCTGTTACAGATGCAGAGCAGGTGACAGCAGGGGCGGTGATTGCAAACCGGGTAATCGGATGTGTCAATGCGCCTTCTTTATTCCAGCGTGTGATTCAGCGCTGTATCAATGAAAAGGTAAATATTGAAGCATATGATAGGAATCGGAATTTGCTCTACCATAAGTTAACAGAGTATGGATTCCAATGTGTAAAACCAGAAGGGGCATTTTACCTTTTTGTAAAATCACCTTTTGATGACGAATCCGAATTTTGCAGTATTTGCAAGAAATATCGTGTGCTGGTGGTTCCGGGAAGCTCCTTTGCCTGTGCCGGATATGTGCGGATTTCTTACTGCGTTTCCTACGAACAGATAGAGCGCTCACTGCCAGCGTTTGAAAAAATTGCAGCAGAGTGCGGGTTGGTATGCTAGTGTTCTGTCTGGTTCATATATGGTAAAATTCCGCCGAATATTTTTCTGAGAGTGCTGCTCCACAAACGAAGGCGTAGCGGTTGCTACGTCGAGG
>JAAWIS010000144.1 GCA_022796475.1 Lachnospiraceae bacterium
AATAATATAATTATTATATTTCACACATTGTGGATGCCTGCGGTATGCATCGCCTATACTGCCATAAGGGATAATTCCATGGTATATAAGCTTGTTTTTATCAATGTCTAATTGACAAAGTATATTATTACTTCTTTCAACAAACCACATATCTGCATCTTCAAAATATGCATTATCATACTTCATATTTACATTAATACTTTTCTTTACCATTGTCTTCCTCTAATCCATACTGTATGCCACATTTCTGGCACATAAAATGTTCTGTCAATGTCTGTCCGCACTCACATACCCACCCTATTTGCCTCGCAGGAACTCCTGCAAACAGTGCATAATCCGGTACATCTGTGGTCACCACGGCCCCAGCTGCTATCATCGCCCATTTTCCTATGGTGTGGCCGCATACAATAGTAGCGTTAGCGCCAATACTAGCGCCTGTTTTTACCAATGTCCTTTTATACCCTGCCTTTCCTTTAGGATATTTTGCTCTGGGTGTTAAATCGTTGGTAAACACCATAGAAGGGCCGCAGAACACATAATCTTCCAGTTCCACCCCTTCATAGATGGAGACATTATTTTGTACTTTCACTCCATCTCCTATCTTTACATTCTCCGCCACATTTACATTCTGCCCAAAAGAACAGTTTTTTCCAATTCTGGATTTTGGCTGTATGTGGCAGAAATGCCATATCTTTGTTCCTTCCCCTATCGTGACACTATCATCTATATAACTGCTTTCATGGACAAAATAAGACATCAAAGCCACTCCTTTGCGTATTCAGAAATCAACCTTCCCACAAGATTGACTTCCTCCCTGCTCATATAGGGATGAAACGGAAGAGATAATACTGTCTGCGACAATTTTGTAGATACCGGATAATCCACCTCTTCGTAGGAAATGTCTAGAAAAGCCCTTTGTCTATGCATAGGCTTTTCATAATAAACAGCACAGGGAATCTTATTTTCAGCAAACATACGCATTGCTCCATCCCTGATTTCTTTATCAGGAAACTTCACAGTATATTGGGCCCAGCTGGAATAATATCCCTCCAGTACACATGGTATCTCCACAATGCCCCTCAATAGCTCATCATACCACTGTGCAACTGTCTGTACCTGTTCCAGTTCCCATCCTACAAAATGCGGATATTTTCCTAAAAGCACAGAAGCCTGTAAGGTATCCAGCCGGGAATTCATACCGATTCTCACATTGTCATATTTTGAGGTTCCTTTCCCATGAACACAATAAGAACGTATTAACTCCATCCAATGGTCATTATCTGTAAAAATTGCGCCTCCATCTCCATAACACCCTAGAGGCTTAGCTGGAAAGAAACTTGTGGTGGAAATGTCTCCAAAAGAACATGCCTTTCTTTCCCCTATTCTTCCACCGAAACCCTGTGCCCCATCTTCCAACACCAGCATACCGTGTTTCTCAGCAATTTCCCGAATTTTTCCATGCTCTGCTGGCTGGCCGAATAAATCCACCGCAAGCACAACTGCTGGCCGAAGCTTTCCTTCTTTCTCTACTTTTTCAACCACCATTTCAAGCGCACTATCGCTCAAATTAAACGTATTGGGGTTCACATCTACAAATATCGGAACCGCTCCTACAGCAGAAACAACCTCTCCGCTGGCAAAAAAAGTAAAATCGGGGACAAACACTGCATCTCCTTTTCCAATACCCCATGCCATCAACGCCAGCTGAAGTGCATCTGTCCCGTTGGCACAGGAAATACAGTGTCTTACCCCTACATATTCTGCCAGACATTTCTCCAGTTTCCCTACCTGCTCTCCATGAATAAAATCTGCTTTCTCAATCACGGTGCTGATTGAAACATCAATGTCTGCTTTCATTGCCTGATATTGTTTTCCTAAATCCCTGAATTTCACTGTTTAATGAAACCTCCCAATAAAGTCTGTTGTCGAACACTCTGTCAATGGAAGCTTTACTGCTTTTCCTTCTGCTGCTGACTTATAAATAGCAAGCACAAGTTCAAGCGCCTTTTTTCCTTCCATTGCATTCACATAAGGCTGTTTATCATGCTGAATCGAGTGAATCATATCTGCATAGAGCGGCTTGTGCCCATAACCATACACAGACGGAGGATTTTCATGAAATTTATCCTTTACCTGTTTAGGGTCATCTAACATATCCGAGAAATTCCACTCTTCAATAATATTAACTGACTGCCCTCCAGCCTTTACGGTTCCTTTCTCTCCAAATATATATAGCGTTTCTTCCAGATTTCGCGGATACACATCCGTGGTACCTTCCACAATTCCATAACTTCCATTGCTGAATCGGATAAGTGCTGTCCCAAAGTCTTCTGCATCTATGTAACTATGATTCAGACGCGCTGTCATCCCAACAACTTCATCTATCTCACCGCCCATCATCCAGCGAAGTAAGTCTATATTATGAATACACTGATTCATCAGGGCTCCTCCATCTTGTTCCCATGTTCCTCTCCACAAGGCCCTGTCGTAATACTCACGCTCTCTGCACCACCGGATATGTGCCGTACCATAAAATAACTTTCCAAACCGCTTCATATCAACCGCTTCTCTGATAATCTGTACAGATTTATTAAATCGGTTCTGATGGCAGGCACACACCTTTACATGGTGCTTAATAGATGCTGCTATAATCGCATCTGCATCTTTTATAGAAAGAGCTATAGGTTTTTCTATAATACAATGAATGCCTCTCTCAATACAATCCAGTGCAATTCGCGCATGCTTCCCGCTCTCTGTACAAATTGCAACTAACTCCGGCTTTTCCTTCTCTAACATTTCCAAATAGTCTGTATAAGTCCTAGTTTTATCATCGAGCTTAAACTTAAGCTTTTTATCCTCCATACATTCTGGATTTACATCACAAATTGCAGCAATCTCCAAATTATTTCCCTGTGCGGCTGCTATATGGTTAGGTGAAATCCTTCCGCAACCAATTAACGAATATTTCACAATAGCACCTCCATCATTTATTTTCTTAATTTATCCATGAACCGTTTCAGTTTTTTTGTCAATTCCTGGTAATCATATTTTCTCAATTCTTCTTTATCAGGCTCATATCGCACTTTTCCATTTTGAATTTTTTCTTTGTATTGATCCTCAAGATATTGCAGCAGCTGTTGGTAATCGCGTTTGTGATGTGAAGCTTCATACGCAATGCCTATATTCGTCTTACGCACAATATCTGCCAGCTCACTGTTTTTTATATCACCAGTAATAATAGATATGACAGGGCATCCGGATGTCATATATTCAAAGATTTTTCCGGTAATCACACCGCCTTTATTCGTTTCATAATCATAAGAGGCCGATAACAAAATATCAGAATTTCCTTGTAGCCTCATTGCATCCTGACGCAATAGCTTTCCGTGGTTGATACAACAGTTACTCAGACCATATTTTGCAGCCTGACTTTGGAATATCTCGTACGCAGAAGAAGTTCCGGCAAAATGGAATTCTATAGTATCTTGAATAATAACTTCTTTTTTCAAAAGTTCAGCTATAGCACAGAAAAAAACAGACAAATCCATCAAGCCTCCATACATGGAACCAGTAAATGTAAATATCATTTTTTTACGCTCTGTTTTCTCTTTATCTATCTCTTTTCTGTCTGCCCAGTCATATCCATTTGTAATACAACAAACTTTCTTTCTGTTTTTAGCTGGAATCCGCCTGCAAATTCCTTTAGATACTCCAATAATCCCATTTGCATTCTTCCATGCATATCGTTCATAACTCTTAGGTATCAAACTGACATATGATGGTGTAAATTTATATCTGTAAATAGCATCTCTGATATCCAATATCCAAACTGTCTTTTTGTGACATCTATGGTAATATCTTCCGGCAAAATAGCTGAAAGAATCTCCATATGAAGTAATCAGGTAATCATAATCACCTGTTTTTTTCAAATATTTTTTTACACTGTTATATAAATCAAGCTGCTTAATCTGTCCGACCAAATATTCCATGCTTCCAAGAACTGGATATGCTGTCTCATATGGATAAAATTCAATACAGCCTGTTTTAGGATTTATCTTATTTCGATTACTAAGATCACTAAACCGTTTCTTTTTGAAAGGTGTTATAAATTTATTAAATATTTGCTCGAATTTCAAAAAAATTTTTGAATTACTTGCATATACAGTATGAACACCATGTACATCATCTTTTAACAATTTATCCTCTGGATAATTTTCTTTTTTTTCTGTAATGCAATCTACTTTTATCCCATATTCCATCAGATATTTTGCAAATTTTGAGAGCCGTATTGCTGCAATTGTATTATCTGGTGCAAAATAATTACACACTAACAATACCTTTTCCATGAAGTATTCCTTCCACTTACTTATTTCTTTATCGATATACTCCCAATAACTTCTGCACTCTGGCGCATTACTGGTATTCCCGCCTTCTGGCATAACTGCATAACCGAACTCAAATCCCCATAATATCCGTCACTCAAACACACCGCCCGATCCAAATCCGCCGAATCATCATAAATCCCCCTCCAAACAATACTTCTCCACAATCTTCTCATACGCCTTCCACAGTTCCGGCCGCATACTCTCAATCGTGGCTTTTATCAGAGGGTGAGGCCGCCACAAAAGCGCCACTTCCTCCTGATTCTCTTTAAACACCCGGAAC
>JAAWIS010000030.1 GCA_022796475.1 Lachnospiraceae bacterium
CTGTGAACCCTCCGGGGGGATGTGCAGAAAACGGGCATGGAAGATGTCGCTTTGCGACCCCGTTTTCGCACAGCTCAGCGGCGGGGCGCTGAGCTTTCACAGTCCCCCCATGCCCAGCTTAGGACACCACCGTGAATGAAAGGGGATTCCTGTGAACCCTCGGGGGGATGTGCAGAAAACGGGCACGGAAGATGTCGCTTTGCGACCCCGTTTTCGCACAGCTCAGCGACGGGGCGCTGAGCTTTCACAGTCGCAAATGAAAACATTGAAAAGCATATTTTTACAGAAGGGGAGGAGCTATAGAAATGAATCGAACAGCAGGCATATTGTTGCCAATTACCAGCCTGCCGTCTAAGTATGGCATTGGCTGCTTTTCAAAAAGTGCATATGACTTTATTGACTGGTTAAAAAAGGCAGGTCAGTGTTACTGGCAGATCCTGCCTTTAGTTCCCACCAGTTATGGGGATTCGCCCTATCAGTCTTTTTCTACTTATGCAGGGAATCCTTATTTTATCAGCCTTGAAGCCTTAATTGAAGAAGGGGTGCTGACAGAAGAGGAATGTGATGGGGCTGATTTTGGCAGTGATCCAAAGGAGGTTGACTATGAAAAACTGTATCAGGCCCGTTACCTTCTTTTGCGGAAGGCTTATGAGCGAAGCCAAATTGCCCAAAATCCGGAGTACCTGAAGTTTGTCGAAGAAAATAGCTGGTGGCTGAAGGACTATGGACTGTTTATGGCAGTGAAAGAGCGGTTTCAGGGCAAGCCCTGGACTGAGTGGGCAGAGGATATCCGCCTTCGGTGGGATTTTGCCATGGACTACTACAGGAGAGAGCAGTATTTTGAGATTGAATTCCACCAGTATCTTCAGTACCAGTTTTATAAACAGTGGATGAAACTGAAAACCTATGCCAATGAAAACGGAATTCGGATTGTAGGGGATATCCCTATCTATGTAGCGCTGGACAGTGCAGATACCTGGGCCTGTCCGGAACTGTTTCAGTTGGATTCGAATAATGTGCCCATTGCAGTAGCCGGGTGTCCGCCAGACGGGTTTTCCGCCACAGGGCAGCTTTGGGGAAATCCTCTTTACCGCTGGGAATACCATGAATCCACAGGTTTCCAGTGGTGGATGAAGCGTCTTGATTACTGCTTCCGGCTGTATGATGTAGTGCGGATTGATCATTTCCGGGGATTTGATCAATATTATTCCATCCCCTTTGGTGCTGAATCAGCGGTTAACGGAACCTGGGAACAGGGCCCGGGTATCCGGCTGTTTAACCGGATGAGGGAAGTTTTAGGCCATCGGGAAGTAATTGCTGAGGATCTTGGATACGTAACGGATTCGGTGAGAAAGCTTGTGGCGGACAGCGGTTTTCCAGGGATGAAGGTTCTGGAATTTGCTTTTGATTCCCGTGATACTGGCTGTGCAAATGACTATCTTCCCCACAATTATATCGAAAACTGTGTGGCATATACAGGAACCCATGATAATGAAACATTAGCAGGGTGGTTTAACAGCATTACTAAGGAAGAGCTGGATTTGGCGAGAAATTACCTGTGCGATGAATATACACCGAAGAAATATTTGTACCGCTCATTTATCAGTCTGGTGATGCGAAGCTGTGCCTGTCTTTGCATCATTCCGATGCAGGACTATTTAGGTTATGATAATTCTGCCAGGATGAACCGGCCTTCCACAGTGGGAACTAACTGGAAATGGAGATTGACCGAAGAAGAGTTAAGTCAAGAACTGCAAAAGGAAATTTATGAAACCGCCAGGCGGTACGGAAGACTTGGCTGGCAGGCAGAATGACAGCGGCTCAAGCGTTACCGTTTAAGTGGGGAAAACACATAGGCGTAAGGGATTAAGCCGCTGTCCCAACCGCGTTCCGGTGCCAGAGGGTGCTGCAAAACGGAACTAATCATACAATATACAGTTGAAATTTTTGATAAATATACGACATATTGTATGAAATCCGGATTTTGCAGCACTCTCTTTTTAAGTTACTCTTTTCCGCTCCAGCAGTAAGTACACAGTTTTTCAGATGGAAGCCCAATGGATTGAATCAAATCATCTAGTCTATGATACTTTAAAGAAGTAAAGTTTAAGCGTTCCCGGATGGTTTCTACCATTTCTTTATAATTTTGGCTGTCCGGATCCCCATAGTTATGCAGCACTTCCTCAGATACCTGTTCCCCTTCCCGTTCCCGGATGATCCTTCGGGTAATTAAGTCCAGGTCAGAATTAGAACGTGAGAAATTTAAGTATTTGCACCCAAACAGCAGGGGAGGGCAGGCAGGGCGGATATGGACTTCTTTTGCGCCGCTTTGATACAGAAATTCCGTAGTTTCACCTAACTGGGTTCCGCGAACGATAGAATCGTCAATTAAAAGAAGGCTTTTATTCCGAATCAGGGCATCAACAGGGATCAGCTTCATTTTGGCGATTAAATTCCTCTGGCTTTGATTCTGAGGCATAAAGGAGCGGGGCCAGGTGGGGGTGTATTTAATAAAAGGCCTTGCAAAGGGAATTCCGGATTCATTGGCATATCCGATGGCATGGGCAATACCGGAATCCGGCACCCCTGCTACGATATCCGGATGGATCCCCGGTTCAGAAGCAGAAGGCTCCTTTTGGAGGCAGCCGGATGGTTTGCTGTGGCATTGGGCGGTACAGCTTTTGCAGCCCATATCTCTCTGAGCCAGGATCCGGCCGCAGCGGTAACGCATCTCTTCTACATTTACTCCTTCATATCCGGAAGTAGGATAGCCATAGTAAACCCACAGGAAGGAACAAATCTTCATTTCATTTTTGGGCTTTGCCAGGGACTGGATTCCTTCTGGCGTGATCAATACGATCTCACCAGGGCCAAGCTCTGAGTAGTCGTGGTAGCCTAAATTAATATAAGCAAAGCTTTCAAAGGAAACACAGAAAGCATTATCCCTTTTCCCGATTACCACAGGGGTGCGCCCGTAACGATCCCTGGAAGCATAAATTCCCTCTGGAGTAAGGATTAAAATGGTCATGGATCCGTCAATTAATTCCTGGGCATGAAGAAGCCCTTCGGTAATGCTTTGTTTTTGCGTAATAATGGACGCGGTCAGTTCTGTGGCATTAATTCGGCCGCCGCTCATTTCCATAAAGTGAATGTGGTTATTTTCATAGGCGTTGCGGATCAAAGCTTCTGCATTGTTGATTTTTCCCACAGTTGCAATGGCAAAACTGCCTAAATGGGATTGAATCAAAAGAGGCTGAGGCTCATTATCGGAAATGGATCCGATGCCGGAATTTCCTTTTAATTCTTCTACATCCCGTTCGAACTTGGTTCGGAAAGGAGAGTTTTCTATATTATGAATGCTGCGCTGGAAACCGTCTTTTCCGTAAACTGCCATACCGCCTCTTCTGGTGCCAAGATGAGAATGGTAATCCGTGCCGAAAAATAAATCCATAACACAATCTTCCTTTGATGTTACACCAAAAAATCCACCCATATGTGATTTCCTCCAAAATTGTATTATGCACTCCCGAAGTCTTTTTGTGCCTGATTTTGTGAGATGAGCTTCTGCCAGATGTGCATAATTTCATGAATAAGTCGTTAAATAGTCATAAAGCATTTTAAGTGTAACATAGTTTATATAAGTAATACAATCCTGGTGATATATTAAATATTCTTATAAATGATTAAGTGGCAGATAAAATTGCAGGAAAAATGGACGACAAAAATTGACATAAAAGCAGAATTAAGATAGACTGAAAGAAAATCAGAGTTGATTTGGACAGCAGAAAGCAGAGGATGGCGCCATGAAGGGAGAAAATCAGATTTTTTATACCATTTCAGGAGAAGGGAATGGGGATGCAGACAGTGAAGAAAGTTGGGATGATGACAGGATCGTAAGTTTTAACCGCAGACGGTATGTTCCTGCCAAAAAGCAAAAGCAGAAGTTAAACATAGGCATGGCAGAAAAGGGGCAAAATGCTTACGGCCTGAATGTCTACCAGCCTCATTGGAAGCGGAATCCGGAAACGAATCCGTATCCCATGCCAAAGAAGCTGAAGGCAAGCACTATCCGAATTTCAGGAAGCCCGGTTGTCAGCATGAGTCAGGCGCCCAAAGGACGGACTGCCTTTAAAGGACCGAAAGCTCAGGTGAAAGATCAGGGGGCTTTTCGGGAAAAGGGAAACAGGAAAAAGAAGGGAAATGGCTTTCACTCTTTAATTTTGCTGATTCTGGTACTGATGCTTGCCTTTACAGCAGGAATAGGAACTGGCTGGTTTTTATGGGGAAATGATCGCCAGGCAGCAGTAAATCTTGGGGCAATTCAAATCCCCCAGTGGGTGAAACAGGAATTAATCCGGAAAAATATTTATTCCCGGCCAGCAGTATCCCTTCGCCAGGTAAATGATATTGTGATCCACTATGTGGCGAATCCAGGTTCCAGCGCAGAGCAGAACCGGAATTATTTTGACCGCCTGGCAGATCAGGGGGAAAAGGGCACCAGTGCCAGTGCCCATTTTATTATCGGGCTGGATGGGGAGATTATCCAGTGCATTCCGATCCATGAAATTGCCTATGCTTCCAATAACCGCAACAGTGATACCATTGCCATCGAATGCTGCCATCCCGATGAAACCGGAAAATTCACAGAAGCCACATATGAATCCTTAGTAAAGCTTACTGCATGGCTTTGTGATGAAACCGGAATCAGCCGAAAAGATATTATCCGCCATTATGATATAACAGAAAAAAACTGTCCAAAATATTTTGTGGATCATGAGGAGGCGTGGAAAACTTTCCGGAATGACGTAAAGGCCTATAAGGGGGATTGGGAAAGCCGTTAGCCGAAAATTTCACGGCAAAGCCGGCAGCCGGTAGGGGTGGCAGCTAAGCCGCCTTCGGCAGTTTCTTTTAATGAAGAAGGCATTTGCTGCCCGATCCGTTTCATAGCCTGGATTACTTCTTCTGTTGGGATTGCTGACTGGATCCCTGCAAGGGAAAGCTCACAGGCAGTAAAGGCGTTGGCGACTCCCAGTGCATTTCGCTTGATGCAGGGGACTTCTACCAGCCCGGCAACCGGATCGCAGACCAGTCCTAAGATATTTTTCAGGGCGATGGCGCAGCTATTTGATACCATTTGGGGAGTTCCGCCTAAAAGTTCTGTTAAGGCACAGGCCGCCATAGCAGAGGCGGTTCCAACTTCTGCCTGACAGCCTCCCTCCGCACCGGAGATGGAGGCATTTTTTGCGATTACCATACCAATGGCAGAAGCGGTAAAAAGGGACATAACCACAGAATCCTCAGGAAGCTGTTTGGATTCCATTACAGAAATCAGAGCTGCAGGCAGTACGCCGCAGGAACCGGCCGTAGGAGCTGCAACAATCCGTCCCATGGAAGAATTGTATTCCGCTACAGCCAGAGCCATGCTTAAGGCACTGCCAAAAAGGGTGCCAAAATGGTTTTTGCCTTGTTCCACTGCCTGCTTCATCCGATAAGCAGATCCGCCGCTTAAGCCGCTGGCAGAGCGCAGGTCAGGATCCATGCCGTTTTGAACGGACTCCCGCATAACATGAAAACTTTCCTTCATAACAAAATACACATCTTCTTTCGTTTTTTCCATTGACAGGGCCTGCTCCTCAAGCACAATATCGGAAATCCGGCTTCCATTTTCCTGTGCGGCATAGGCAAGCTCCTCTACTGTAAGATACGATAATTTCATAATGAAACCTTTCTAAATTATTTGAACGATTCTTGGCTGCAGTACAGTATTGGGTTAATTCCGGCACATAATTGTTCAAGTGCCAGGTGATCCGTATATTAATTTAATTTCAGAAGCACCACATCCACCACATGGGGGATGGAAAGGATACTTTCGGCAGCTTTTGCATCCATGGACTGATCCATTTCAATGGTCATAATAGCCAGCCCGCCCTTTTCCTGACGGTTTAACCGAAAATTGGCGATATTAGCCTGACAGCCGGATACCAGGGCTGTAACGTGTGCAATCACACCTGGATGATCGTGGTGAAGCACGATTAAAGTAGGATATTGGCCGGAAAAATGAACGAGCATATCATTAATCGATGTGATTTGGATATTGCCGCCGCCCACACTGGCACCCTGGAGAGAAACATTTTTTTTCGATTTTCCAGTCAGCCGGATTTGTACGGTATTAGGGTGGGCATCCTCAATCGTGCCTGTGGAAATGACGATGTTTATTCCGGCTTCTTCTGCCAGGTTAATGCTGTCCCGGATTCTGGGATCCCAGGGATCAAAGCCTAAAATGCCTCCTATTACAGCTTTATCCGTTCCGTGGCCGCGGTAGGTTTTTGCAAAGGAGCCATGAAACAGGATTTCGGCTTCTAATGGCTCTTCGCCTAAAAGCAGGCGGGCTGCTTTCCCGATACGGGCTGCTCCTGCTGTATGGGAGCTGGAAGGTCCAATCATAACTGGACCAACAATATCAAAAACATTCATATCTTTTCCTCCGTCTGTTTCTGCAGATCCTTCCTTCTTCTTGCCGACAGGCATCCTGCCATAACAAGAAGATACCTTAAGTATATCAAATCTTATAAAAAGCACAATAGACAAGGGACCTGTTTTCTCTGTTTCGCCCATTTTCGCCAGCAATCAACAAATTATATTGAAAGCGGTTCCATTCTTGTGTTATGATAGATCCGTCATATAAGAAAATAATGAAATCCAGAATTAAGAGCACACCAGTATTCTGTCTAACATTTAATGCAGACACCACACAAGCAGTCAGAACATAAAACAGTGCTCTGGAAAACAAGAGAGGTATTAAATGGCGGTAGAGGATATTTCAAATTTGTTTCAGTTCCTTGGGGGGCTGGGCATGTTCCTGTATGGAATGAATATTATGGGCGACGGTATGCAGAAAACGGCCGGAAGCAAGATGAATCAGTTTCTTGGGATGGTTACGAATAAACGGATTCTGGGTGTAGTGCTGGGGGCGCTTATCACAGCCATCCTTCACAGCAGCGCTGCTACCACAGTAATGGTTGTAGGTTTCGTTAATGCAGGGATATTAAACCTGACCCAGGCAGTGGGAGTAATTATGGGTGCGAATATCGGAACTACCATTACTGCATGGATGGTATCCTTAAATTCCCTGGGTGATGCTTTTGCTATGCTTCAGCCTTCTTTTTTTGCCCCGCTGATGGCTGGAATCGGCGCATTTTTCATGACATTTTCCAAAAAGCAGAAAATAAATATGGCAGGAGAGATTTTTGTCGGTGTAGGTCTTCTTTTTATTGGCCTTACCTTTATGTCCGGCGCCATTGAGCCCTATACAGACGCTCCGATCTTTGCTGATATTTTCCGGCTTTTGGGAGGAAATCCGATTCTTGGAATTATAGCAGGCGCTGTGATTACGGCGCTTCTCCAAAGCTCTACGGCGTCTGTGGGAATCCTTCAGACGTTGGCCATGAATGGTGTGGTAACCATGAGCGCGGCTATTTATATTACCCTGGGGCAGAATATTGGCACTTGTGTAACGGCAGTCCTTTCCAGCGCCGGGGCAAACCGGACAGCAAAGAGGGCGGCAGCGATTCATCTGATGTTTAATACCATTGGCGCCATTTTGTTTGCGGTAGGAATGTACCTGCTTACATTTTTGATGCCGGAATTTGCATTAGGCTCCATTAATGCGGTGCAGATTTCCATGTTCCATACCATATTTAATGTAACCAATACCATTCTTCTTTATCCATTTGCAAATCAGCTTGTGAAACTGTCTGCCCTTTTTGTTAAGGACAAGGAAGATGAGAAGGAAATTCTTTCCCAGGGGGAAGAGAAAGAGGCCCTGCGCCATTTGGATCAGCGTATTTTTGAATCCCCGGCATTTGCCATTGAGGTTGCGTCCACAGAAGTAGTACATATGGGGCAGATAACATTGAAAAATATTCAGCAGGCTTTAGATTCTCTGACAAATCCGGAAGAGGTTTCTACGAAAGAAGTATACGAAACGGAAGAAACCATTGACCGGATGGAAAAAATGCTGACAGAATATCTGATCAAGGTGAATAACCTTTCATTAAATGAATATCAGAAAATGGTGGTAAACAATCTGTTTTACAGCATCAGCGATATTGAACGGGTAGGCGACCATGCGGAAAATCTTGCAGAGTCGGCAGATTATATCCGAGATCATAATGTGAATTTTTCCGGTGTGGGCATTGACGATCTAAAGGCTATCGGCGTCAGTGTGATTAAATCCTTTTCCCATGCCATTGAAGCCCGCCGTACCGGAAACATGGATGACGTGCGGAAAGTAAGCCAGTATGAAGATGAGGTGGACAACTTAGAGGAAGAGATGCGGGAGGAACATATTGAGCGGCTTTCCAGCGGCCAGTGCGATTCTTCAGCAGGGGTGATTTTCCTTGATGTAATTAACAATTTGGAGCGGATATCCGATCACGCGTATAATTTAGCGGGATATGTAAAAAATGAGATGTAACACGGCTTTTGCAGGGCACCGGAAGGGGATTTTGTGCAACATGCACGTGAAGAATCCCCTGTCATAGGCACTTTGCAAGAATCTTTGGAACATAAGGAAAATTTTGAAAAAGGACTTGCCATTTCCCGGAAAATTAGGTAGAATATAACAAGGTTGATTTTTATTTAACAAAACTTTTAAGCAAGAAAACAGGAGGAATTCAATCATGGCAGTAAAAGTAGCAATTAATGGTTTTGGACGTATTGGCCGTCTGGCATTCCGTCAGATGTTTGGGGCAGAGGGTTATGATGTTGTAGCGATTAACGATCTGACCGATCCGAAGATGTTAGCAAACCTGTTAAAGTATGATACCGCTCAGGGCGGATACTGCGGACATATCGGCGAAGGCCTGCATACCGTAGAGGCTGGCGAGGATTCCATTACCGTAGACGGCAAGAAGATTACCATTTACAAGGAGCCGAAGGCGGCTGATCTTCCATGGGGTGAATTAGGCGTAGACGTAGTATTAGAGTGTACTGGTTTCTACTGCTCCAAGGATAAGGCTCAGGCTCATATCGATGCAGGCGCTAAGAAGGTTGTTATTTCTGCTCCGGCAGGAAACGATTTAAAGACCATCGTATTCTCCGTTAACGAGGATACCTTAACTGCAGAGGATACTGTTATTTCCGCAGCTTCCTGTACAACCAATTGTCTGGCTCCTATGGCTAAGGCATTAAATGACTATGCTCCCATTCAGTCTGGTATCATGAGCACCATCCATGCTTACACCGGCGATCAGATGATCTTAGACGGTCCTCACAGAAAAGGCGATTTAAGAAGAGCAAGAGCAGGTGCAGCTAACATTGTTCCTAACAGCACTGGCGCTGCTAAGGCTATCGGCTTAGTTATTCCGGAATTAAACGGAAAATTAATCGGTTCCGCACAGCGTGTTCCGGTACCGACCGGCTCCACCACCATCTTAACAGCAGTTGTTAAGGGAAGCGATGTAACGAAGGAAGCCATTAATGCAGCTATGAAGGCAGCAGCATGTGAATCCTTTGGATACAACGAAGATCAGATCGTTTCTTCTGACGTAATCGGCATGAGATACGGTTCTCTGTTTGATGCAACCCAGACCATGGTTTGCAAGATTGCAGATGATTTATATGAAGTTCAGGTAGTTTCCTGGTATGATAACGAGAATTCCTACACCAGCCAGATGGTTCGCACCATTAAATACTTTGCTGAGTTAGGCTAATCGTTAACGGCTGCAGGATACCGGAAGTCCGGGTATAAACTAAGGCTCAATAAGGGTCCGGTCTTAAAAGGACCGGACCGTTTTTGTATCATTAGGAAAAGTATTCCATGATACAAAATTGTACAGATTGACTGAAAGGGGATTAATCCATAATGTTAAATAAAAAGTCCGTAGATGATTTAAATGTAAAAGGCAAAAAAGTATTAGTGCGCTGTGATTTCAACGTTCCGTTAAAGAATGGTGAAATCACAGATGAAACCCGTATTGTGGCAGCGCTTCCCACGATTAAGAAGCTGATGGGTGACGGCGGAAAGGTTATTCTTTGCTCTCATTTAGGAAAGGTGAAAAATGGCCCGAACGAAGGCGAATCCTTAGCTCCAGTTGCAAAAAGGCTTTCTGAGAAGCTGGGCAAAGAAGTTGTATTTGTGTCCGATTACAATGTAACTGGCGAGGCTGCCACCAATGCGGTAAACGCTATGGGTGAAGGCGACGTGGTTCTTCTGCAGAATACCCGTTTCCGCGGCAAAGAAGAAACCAAGAACGGCGAGGAATTCAGCAAGGAATTGGCTGATTTGGCAGACGACTATGTATGTGACGCATTTGGTTCTTCCCATCGTGCCCATGCATCCGTTGAAGGCGTTACCAAGTTTATCACAGCTAAGGGCGGCTCCAATGCAGTAGGCTATCTGATGCAGAAAGAGATTGATTTCTTAGGCAATGCAGTTGAGAATCCGGTTCGTCCTTTTGTGGCTATCTTAGGAGGCGCAAAGGTTGCAGATAAATTAAATGTAATCTCCAATTTGCTGGAGAAGTGCGATACCCTGATTATTGGCGGCGGTATGGCGTTTACATTCTTAAAGGCTCAGGGCTTAAGCGTAGGAAATTCCTTAGTAGATGACAGCAAGCTGGATTACTGCAAGGAGATGATTGAGAAGGCTGATAAACTTGGAAAGAAACTGCTTCTGCCGGTTGATACCACGATTGCAGCAGCATTTCCAAATCCTATCGACGGCCCTATTGAAGTAAAAGTAGTATCTTCTGAAGAGATCCCGGCTGATATGGAAGGACTGGATATCGGACCTAAGACATCAGAATTATATGCAGAAGCAGTTAAGACAGCAAAGACGGTAGTGTGGAATGGACCCATGGGCGTATTTGAAAATCCCACTCTGGCAGCAGGAACGATTGCAGTGGCAAAGGCTTTGGCTGAAACAGAAGCAACCACCATCATTGGCGGAGGAGATTCTGCAGCGGCTGTTAATCAGTTAGGCTTTGGTGATAAGATGAGCCATATTTCTACCGGCGGCGGCGCTTCTCTGGAATTCTTAGAGGGCAAGGAGCTTCCTGGCGTAGTTGCGGCAGATGATAAATAGTCTGATACATGCCGTTCCGCAGGAAAGACCGTAAAAGGTTCAGGAACTGATTAAAAGAGAAGGAGAGCCAAGCCATGGCAAGAAAGAAAATTATAGCAGGCAACTGGAAGATGAATATGACACCTTCTGAGGCAGTTGCATTAGTAGAAACCTTAAAACCACTGGTAGTGAATGATGATGTGGATGTGGTATTCTGTGTTCCGGCGATTGATATTATCCCGGCTATGGAAGCTGCAAAGGGCACAAATATTAATATTGGTGCTGAAAATATGTATTTCGAGGAAAAAGGCGCATATACCGGAGAGATTGCTCCTAATATGTTAAAGGATGCAGGAGTTCAGTATGTGATTATCGGCCATTCTGAGAGAAGAGAGTACTTTGCAGAAACCGATGAAACGGTAAATAAAAAAGTGTTAAAGGCATTTGAGCATGATTTGACCCCAATTATCTGCTGCGGCGAAACCTTAACCCAGAGAGAACAGGGCATCACCATCGAATGGGTACGCCAGCAGATTAAGATCGCATTCTTAAATGTAACGGCAGACCAGGCAAAGAAAGCAGTGATTGCGTATGAGCCCATTTGGGCTATCGGAACTGGCAAGGTTGCTACCACAGAACAGGCAGAAGAAGTATGTGGAGCAATCCGTAAATGCATCGGTGAGATTTACGACGAAGCGACAGCAGAAGCAATCCGTATTCAGTACGGCGGATCCGTATCTGCTTCTTCTGCTCCGGAGCTGTTTGCACAGCCAAATATCGACGGCGGTTTAGTAGGCGGCGCTTCCTTAAAGCCTGATTTTGGAAAGATTGTAAATTATAATAAGCTATAGTAAGCAAAATAAGTTATAAAATAAGTATCAGATTTTAAGTGATAAATAGCATCAGATTTCATGTAGCTGTCCCCGCAGCATTGCCTATAAAGCAGTTCTGCGGGGACACTTGCGAAAGGAGATTACAGCGAAATGAGCAAAAAACCAACAGTTTTAATGATTCTGGACGGCTACGGTTTAAATGAAAATTGTGAGCATAATGCGGTATGTGAAGCAAAAACTCCGATTATGGATCAGTTGATGAGCCAGTGCCCGTTTGTAAAGGGAAATGCCAGCGGTATGGCAGTGGGTCTGCCAGAAGGCCAGATGGGAAATTCTGAAGTGGGACACCTGAATATGGGTGCAGGCCGCATTGTTTATCAGGAGCTGACCAGGATTACCAAGTCCATTCAGGATGGTGATTTTTTCCAGATTCCGGAATTCCTTCAGGCAGTAGAAAACTGCAAACAGCATGATTCTGCCCTTCATCTGTACGGTCTGGTATCAGACGGCGGCGTACACAGCCATTTAACCCATATCTTCGGTCTGCTGGAATTAGCAAAGAAAAATGGCCTTACAAAGGTATTTGTTCACTGTTTCCTGGACGGTCGTGACACGCCTCCTGCGTCCGGCAAGGAGTTTGTAGAGGAGCTGGAAGCAAAGATGAAGGAAGTTGGCGTAGGAAAGGTTGCTTCTGTTATGGGACGCTACTATGCCATGGATCGGGATAAAAACTGGGATCGGGTAAAGCTGGCGTATGATGCCCTGACAAAAGGGGAAGGAAAGACTGCTGCAAGCGGCCCGGCAGGGATTCAGGCTTCTTATGATGAAGAGAAATATGATGAATTTGTGATGCCTACTGTAGTTGTAGAGGATGGCAGGCCCATAGGATTGATTAAAGAGCATGATTCTGTCATCTTCTATAATTTCCGCCCGGATCGTGCACGTGAAATTACCCGGGCGTTCTGTGATGATGAGTTTACCGGATTCCCCAGAGGAAAACGGATGGATCTGGTTTACGTATGCTTTACCGACTATGATGAAACCATCCAGAACAAGCTGGTTGCTTTCCACAAAGAGCTGATTACCAATACATTTGGCGAATTTTTAGCGGCTAACAATAAAACACAGGCCCGGATTGCTGAAACGGAAAAATATGCTCATGTTACCTTTTTCTTTAACGGCGGTATTGAGGAACCCAATGAGGGTGAAGACCGGATTCTGGTTCCGTCACCGAAGGAAGTTGCCACATATGATTTAAAACCGGAAATGAGTGCGCCGGGCGTATGTGAGAAGCTGGTAGAAGCCATTGGCTCCGGCAAATACGATGTGATTATCATCAACTTTGCAAATCCGGACATGGTAGGCCATACCGGAGTGGAAGACGCTGCTGTTAAGGCCATCGAAACAGTAGACGAATGCGTTGGGAAAGCGGTAGACGCTCTTAAGAAAGCAGGAGGCGTTATGTTCATCTGTGCCGATCATGGAAATGCAGAGCAGCTTGTGGACTACAGCACAGGAGAACCATGGACAGCCCACACAACCAATCCGGTGCCCTTTATCCTGGTTAACGCTGATCCGGCCTATAAGCTGCGGGAAGGCGGCTGCCTGGCAGATATTATTCCTACCCTAATCGAATTAATGGGAATGGAGCAGCCCAAGGAAATGACAGGAAAGAGCCTGCTGGTGAAATAAAATTTAGAGGTTAGCATTTTGCCTGAATATCATCTAGTTAGATTGAAAACTAACAGACAGAAGCCGGGAAGCCTATGAAATATTTATTGGCTTTCCGGCTTTTTTATAGGAAATTGCGCCTTATAAAGCAAAAACCCTCCGGGAGATGCGCACTTCGCGCCTAAGGAAACTGTCTGCTGACGCAGACACGCTCCGGCGCGAGAGTCCGGCAAGCCGGACTCTTTGTTCCGCACATCCCCCAGGTTTCATAGGCCCCCTTTTCATACATGGTGAGCATATGAAAATTTATTGCACGCCTGATGGATATGCGTTAGAATAAAAGCATTATGATCATAAAAAATCATACGAAGTCATCCTTTTGCCAAAATGATACCCCTTTCAATGAAGCGTATTGATACGCGGGTAAATTTGACATTTGGGGCATATCCTCTCGTCCGATGAAAGTATGACTGCAAGAATGCATAAGAAAGGAAAGGGAAATACAAAATGGAGAAACAGTACCTATTATTCGATTTAGACGGCACCTTAACGGATCCCATGGTAGGAATTACCAAGTCAGTTCAGTATGCCTTGCGCCATTACGGGATTGAGGAACCTGATTTAAAAAAGCTTACCCCGTTTATTGGTCCGCCCCTTACAGACAGTTTTCAGAATTATTATCAGTTTTCAAAGCAGCAGGCAAAGGAGGCTGTGCTGGTATATCGGGAATACTTTACGAAACAGGGGATTTTGGAGAATGAGGAACTGCCGGGGATTCGTCAGATGTTAAAAGATTTGAAGGCAGCAGGAAAAATGCTGATTGTGGCCACTTCCAAGCCAGAGCTGTTTGCAAAGCAGATCGTAAGGCATTTTCAATTTGAAGAATATTTTTCCTTTGTGTGCGGTGCTGATTTGGAAGAAACCAGGGTGAGAAAGGGAGATGTGATCCGGTACGCCTTGGAACAGGCCGGGATTGGAGAAGATGAGAAATCAAAGTGTGTTATGATAGGAGATCGGGAACATGATATGATAGGAGCGAAGGAAAACGGACTGGAAAGCATCGGTGTGCTGTTCGGATACGGAAGCCGTGAGGAATTAGAGGAAGCCGGGGCGGATCAGATTGCGGCAGATGCGGGGGAATTGGCCAGGATGCTTCTTTGATGCTTTGATGATGGCAAAGAATCTGCTTGTATATGAGGCGGATAGCATGGAAAAGCGTTTACGAGGTGAAGGGAATGAAGAAAAACTTTCTTTCTCTGCATAAAAGGAGGACAATCGCAGTATTGGCGGCATCTGCTGTACTTTTGTCTGGCTGCGGCAAAGGCATCATGGCAGAAGCGGAAGGCAGCAGCAGAGAAATTGATATAGTGGTAAATGAAAACAGCACAGTTTTTGCATCTTCAGAAGCAGTGCCTGAAACAGATTCCAAAAAAACAGAGGAGGAGATCCGGGAGGAAGGGATAAAAAGGATCGAAAGCACAGATTTTAGCATCCGGGAGTATCCCATAGATGAAAGCCGTTATGATTTACAGACCGATTCTCAATATAAAGAAGCATTTCGGAAAGCAGTAACGAATCAGATTCCTATCTGGCATCCGGACAGGGGAGAAGCTCTTTTTTATCAGGATCTGTTATCAGAAGCAGGGAAAATGGATCATGAAACATTTCAAAGCGAGGTCAGACAGTCTGACTATTTTTATCAGGACTATGACGGTGATGGATTTCCGGAACTGATAGTGAATACAGAAGGGCCATGTGTACTGAAATACGATCCAAACAGGAATCAGGTAGAGCTGTACCGGCAGAAAGAACCAGGCTGGAATTTGCTGGGATGCGGGCAGATGTATTATAGGCAGCAAGGGTGGGAGGAAGATTCTTACCATTACCTGTATGGGTATGAGTCGGAGGATTCCGGGAGGGCCATCCAGACAGTTATGTTTCGGGAAATTTTACAAAAGAGTCCGGCAGATTGGGATATCCAGTATCAGGTATCAGCAGATGAATATCAAAATATTGCAGTAAGCGGGAAACAGATGATGGATTTAAGAGAAGGCTACTGGGATTCTTATGAAAATGTTCCCCATCCGATGTCTTTTTTTGAACTTTTTGAGAAGGATGGGCAAGGCTGTTTGCCAGGCAGCAAGCCCAGTTCCAGGATCTGGCTGGAAACGACTCAGCCCCTTCCGGTAAATCAGGAAGAGGGAGAGGAATGGGAGCAGTACAAACAGATGCTGGAAGGGGACTTTTCCCTGGTAGAGGATGAGCGCTGGGGCAGCCTTCAGTGGAACTACGAAGATGCGCTGGAGGAAGGAAATGGGAAATGTAACTGGGAGTATTTTCTAATGGATTTTGACCAGGATGGCAGTCAAGAGATGATAATCCGGTTTTACCGGGAAGGCGTTAATAATACTGCATCATTCCGGTACAAAGACGGCAAGGTGAAGATGTGGGGCAGCTATAACTCGGCCGATTCCCATGGCTATACAGTTCCGCTGGCAAATGGAAAGATTCTTAGCGTAAACTGGTATCAGGATAATAAAGACTGGTGGATTATGCGGCTGGATTCCCATGGGCATTGCATCAAAGAAAAGATGTATGCAGCAGGAATCAGGCAGGAGGAATCGGATGAGCCAAGGGGTTCTGAGGATAAGGAAGGAGAGGGCAGGCGGTATTACTCTTTTGTTGATTATTACCATGATGGCTATCCTTGCGGAGCAGAAATCTCCTTATCAGAAGAAGAATGGGAACAGATTGAGTCTATGGTGGAAGGACTGTATATTCCGGAAGAGGTGTGGAAACCTTGTTCCACTTTTACTCCCAAGACAGAACGGCCGGAGATCCCTGGAGTCTGAAAGTAGGAAAGCATGTCTGCACAAATTTAGAATAGAGAAGAGTCTAAGATACCTATAGGGCTATTAATAAACCTAACATATAAAATGGATATTATTGGAATAAAGCAGCAGATAATTGGGAAAAATATCAATTTTATTCCAAATAAAGGGAAAATGTGCCTGTAGTATAACTGGAGGATATTATAGATATTCAAATTATTCATTTGACAAACAGTAGACAGGTTGCTATCATAGACAGTATGTAATTGGCTTCCTGACAAGAAATAATTTGAAGGTGAGTGATAATATGAATGACAACAGAATTGTTTTATCTTTATTAGTGGATAATACTGCCGGTGTGCTGGCCCGCGTTGCGGGGTTATTCAGCCGACGCGGTTATAATATCGAAAGCCTTACAGTTGGCGTTACTGCTGATCCCAGATATTCCCGTATGACTGTGGTATCCTTAGGGGATCATGAGGTGCTGGTTCAGATTGAAAATCAGCTCCGGAAGCTGGAAGATGTGCGGGATATTAAAGAGCTGCCAGCGGGCAGATCCGTATACCGGGAACTGATTATGGTAAAGGTCCGGGCCGACGCAAGCCAAAGACAGGCAGTGAATGCCATAGCGGATATTTTCCGGGCTACGATTGTGGATGTGGGGAAAGATTCCCTGACAGTTATGCTGACAGGCGATCAGTCCAAGCTGGATGCACTAATTAACCTTCTTGAAGATTATGAAATCCTGGAGCTGGCAAGAACCGGTCTTACTGGGTTAGAGCGGGGAGCAGAGGATATCCGGTATCTGCCGTAAAGCTGATTTGCGGACTTGGCAGATCTTCCAAAGAGGGCAGTGTTTTTGCTGCCTGCCGCAGACTTGCCTGCCGGAATCTTTTGAGTGGGTTGGCATTGCAGGGATAAAAAGGAGCTTTGTTAGCTGGTTAGCTAGAGGTTTCGCCAGAGGCGGACTGAGAGTCGTCGGCGTATGCCTTTAACATAAGTTATAAACTATTTTGGATCAGATAAGATGGAGGAAAAAGAAATGGCTAAGATTTACTATCAGGAAGATTGCAATATGTCCCTGTTAGAGGGCAAGACCATTGCGATTATCGGCTATGGCAGCCAGGGACATGCGCACGCATTGAATTTAAAAGAGTCCGGCTGCAATGTAATCGTAGGACTTTATGAGGGGAGCCGTTCCTGGGCTAAGGCAGAGGCTCAGGGTTTTGAAGTTTATACTGCTGCCGAAGCGGCTAAGAAGGCAGATGTAATTATGATTCTGATTAATGATGAAAAGCAGGCAAAGCTGTATAAGGAGGATATCGAACCCAATCTTAGCGAAGGCAATATGTTAATGTTTGCCCATGGTTTTGCAATCCATTTCGGACAGATTGTTCCTCCGGCAAATGTGGATGTAACCATGATTGCACCGAAAGCTCCCGGCCATACTGTAAGAAGCGAGTACCAGAGAGGCAGAGGCACCCCATGTCTGGTAGCTGTTCATCAGGACGCTACTGGAAAAGCAAAGGATAAAGCATTGGCATATGCTCAGGCATTAGGCGGAGCAAGGGCTGGTGTTTTGGAAACTACATTCCGTGTAGAAACAGAAACAGACTTATTCGGCGAGCAGGCTGTTCTTTGCGGCGGCGTAACTGCATTAATGAAAGCTGGATTTGAAACGTTAGTGGAAGCCGGATATGCGCCGGAGAATGCGTATTTTGAGTGTATCCATGAAATGAAGCTGATTGTAGATTTAATCTATGAAAGCGGCTTTGCAGGGATGCGGTATTCTATTTCCAACACGGCTGAATACGGCGATTACATTACCGGACCAAAGATTGTCACAGATGAAACAAAGAAGACTATGAAGAAAATCTTAGCGGATATTCAGGATGGTTCTTTTGCGAAGGAATGGCTGTTAGAAAATCAGGCAGGCTGCCCCCACTTTAATGCTATGAGAAAGTTAGAGGCAGAGCATCCATTAGAGCAGATTGGCTCTGAGCTTCGGAAGCTGTATAGCTGGAATGATGGAGATAAGCTGATTAATAACTAATCATTAATTCCATGGTTTCATGCCGCAAAGTGAGGCATGAAAATGCCGGGAAGTTCAAACGAACCGTAATCAATCACATAGTTTCCCATAAGGGTGCTGCAAAATGGCAAAATTGCCGGAATTTGCAGCGCCTTTTCGTATCTCTTGTTACTGAGGGCAATTATTAATATAAGAACTCCAGAAATGTTTTTAATGCTTTGGACTGATTTCCATTTTGAAAGGCAAATCCGATGGTTCGCTTGCGGATAGGGCAGGTTAGGGGGATTTCTGTTAAGCGTCCGGTATCCAGCTCTTTTTGCACCAGTTCTTTAATGACGCAGGCGATCCCCAGACCGATTTTTGCAAATTCAATCAGCAGATCCATGGTGGTAACTTCTAAAATCTGTTTCGGCTCGATGCTATGTTCCTTCATGTATTCATCTACGTGGTGGCGGGTCATATTGCTTTGATCTAACAGCATAATATTGCCGCAGCGAAATAAATCTGCATTATTTCCTTCCCGCAGATATAAGTTATTTAAATAATGTCTGGTGCTGACGAAGATATCCTGGATATCCATAACCGGAATAAAGGCAAGGCCAGAGTGGGAAGAGGGTTCGGCTATCAGCCCCATATCCAGAGTATGCTGTTCCAGCATGGAAACAGTTTTTGCTGTGGCCTGGCTTTCAATGGTAATTTTAATATGGGGGTACTGCTCTATGAAAGTCTTTAAATAGGGAAGCAGAATGTATTTGCAGAGCGTGTTGCTGACTCCAATTCGCAGATGGCCGATCTGGAATTCCCGGATCCGCTTTAATTCCTGCTCCCCTAAGTCCAAAGCATGAAAGGCGGCCTGAGTATGCTGGAACAGCAGTTCTCCTTCTGGAGTCATATGAACCCCCCGGGAACTTCTGGTAAATAAGGTAACATTCAGGCTGTCTTCCAGTTTGCTGATGGCTTTGCTGATAGCGGGCTGACTGATGTAAAGTTCTTTTGCTGCTTTGGAAATATTTCCTGCTTTTGCCACTTCATAAAAGATTTTGTATTGGGACAAATTCTGTTCCATAAGCGCTCCTTAATTTTATCTATAACTATATTTCATAGATTCTATTCATATTATGTATTTTTATTATAACAAAATTTATGATAAAATGTAAAGCAGTTTAACCGGACCTTTCTAATGGCGGCTTCTGTACTGACAGTCAGCGTACCGGGCAACAAACAGCAAATCATTTGAGGAGGATTTAAGACATGGGAATGACAATGACGCAGAAAATATTAGCTGCCCATGCAGGACTTTCAGAAGTCACTGCCGGACAGTTGATTGAGGCGGATTTAGATCTGGTGCTGGGAAATGATATTACATCTCCCGTTGCCATTAATGAAATGAAAAAAATGAAACATCAGACAGTATTTGACCGGGATAAAATTGCTCTGGTTATGGATCATTTTATTCCTAATAAGGATATTAAGTCAGCAGAAAACTGCAAATGCTGCCGGGATTTTGCCTGCAAACATGAGATTACCAATTACTTTGATGTAGGGGAAATGGGGATTGAACACGCGCTGCTTCCGGAAAAAGGACTTGTAGTAGCAGGCGATGCAGTAATCGGCGCCGATTCTCACACCTGTACATATGGGGCGCTTGGGGCTTTTTCTACGGGAGTGGGAAGCACCGATATGGCGGCAGCCATGGCCACAGGAAAGGCCTGGTTTAAGGTTCCGCCTGCACTGCGGTTTGAACTGGTGGGAAAGCCGGGAGAATGGGTAAGCGGCAAAGATGTGATTCTGCATATTATTGGACTGATCGGCGTAGACGGAGCCCTTTATAAATCAATGGAATTTACTGGAGAAGGGATTTCATATCTGACCATGGATGATCGGTTTACAATCTGTAATATGGCCATTGAAGCTGGAGGAAAGAACGGGATTTTTCCGGTAGATGATTTAGCTATTCAGTATATGAAGGAGCATTCCAAAAAGGAATTTACTGTTTATGAGGCAGATGAGGATGCAGTGTATGAGGAAACTTATACGATTGATCTTTCTCGTTTGAAACCTACGGTATCCTTCCCTCATCTTCCGGAGAATACAAAAACCATCGATGAAGCAGGCGATATCAAGATTGACCAGGCTGTGATTGGATCCTGCACCAATGGGCGTATGGATGATATGCGTGCTGCAGCGAAGGTATTAAAGGGGCGGAAAGTAGCAAAGCATGTGCGCTGTATCGTAATTCCGGCCACACAGGCGATTTACCTTCAGGCGATGCGGGAAGGGCTGTTAGAAATTTTTGTGGAAGCTGGAGCTGTGGTCAGCACTCCTACCTGCGGGCCTTGCCTGGGAGGCTACATGGGGATTTTAGCAGCGGGAGAGCGGTGTATTTCTACCACCAACCGAAATTTTGTAGGCCGTATGGGGCATGTTGAGTCGGAAGTTTATCTGGCCAGCCCGGCAGTGGCAGCGGCAAGCGCAGTGTTGGGCAGGATTGCCTGTCCCTGTGAATTGTAGGAAAGGATGGCGACGATATGAAAGCAAACGGACATGTTTTTAAATACGGTGATAATGTAGACACGGATGTAATTATTCCGGCAAGATACTTAAATGCAACGAAGGGAGAGGAACTGGCCAGGCACTGCATGGAAGATATTGATAAGGAATTTGTCAGCAAAGTGCAGCAGGGCGACATTATGATAGCCAATAAAAATTTTGGCTGCGGTTCTTCCAGGGAACATGCTCCTCTGGCTATTAAATGTGCTGGAATTAGCTGCGTCATTGCTGAAACTTTTGCACGGATTTTTTTCCGAAATGCGATTAACATTGGCCTTCCAATTATCGAATGCCCGGAAGCGGCAAAAGCGATTCAGGCGGGAGATGAAGTTGAGGTGGATTTTGATACCGGCGTTATTACGGATAAAACCACAGGTCAGTCCTTTGTAGGCCAGCCTTTCCCAGAGTTTATGCAGAAGATTATTTCTGCCGGCGGACTGATTCCGTATATTAATGAGAAATAAAAAGGGCTGATGCTGAAAATTCAATATACCATAAAGGGTTGCTGCAAAGCGGCTAAAACCACACAATATACAGTCTGAATTCTAATAATTTCTGCTGTATATTGCAGAAATGCCGAATTTGCAGCAGCCCTTTTGCTGTGCATGAGATTCCTTTGAATTTTGATAGGGCAAAGTTAGTCGCCACTTTCCGAAATTCAGGACTGTTAGCTACAAAATCTGTTACCCTGGCTATATGACTGGTTCGTGGAGTGCTTGGAGCATCCATTCCTCAGCCGCCTGTACGCTGTCATATACGCGGAAGTCATTTCCCTTATTAGACTCCATTACCATTTCTCCAAACCTGCCATCAAGAAGGGACTTATCCTGAAGGATAAGAGCCACCTTGATGTTATAAATTTGGAATTTGTTCAGTGCAGCACCAGCCAGCCCGGTTCTCAGCTTAAAAAAATCCGGGGATACTGACCGCTCATGGAGCAGCAGATTGCTGGTGCCGCTGCTTAGACAAGCGGATATTAATTCTATGGCGTCTTTCTCAGAGGACAGTACGCCCGCTAGTGAGGTACAGTCCAAATAGCATCCGTGTTTATTTTCAATCTTTTTGAAATTCATCTTTGTTCTCCTCGTATTATAAAATAGCAGTGTTTATCGTTCCTTTCTAAAATGCTCCAGTCCCTTTCGAAATTGCTGAATCCAGCTCAATTCTGCTTCACATATCATGACAAAATTGTGGCAGAGCATTTCCCACACAAAACGTTCCTGTTCGGATCGGTTGGGAAAGTTTTTTTCACGGCGTTTTTCTTCTTTGCGCATAGCTAACTGCTGTGTCATAATGTTCTCATATCTCGTGAGCAGTTTTGTCAACGCTTTGTAAATCTGGTTGTTGTTGCCTGACCAGTAGAGAAATGGTGAGTCCTGCATCACCCGCTTTATATCATATCCGGTAAGTGGCTTCCAACTCAGCAGGCCCAAAATAGCGTAATCAATGATCATAACGGATACCTCCTTTTAAAATGCTAATTTTAATGTGTAGTACTGGGGCTGTCGCATTAAGAAAGATGATACAAGATAGGCTAGTTTGAAACATCCTTCCATACTATATCTTGTATATGTTTTACTTAGTGCGACAGCCCCAAAAAGTCAAGAGATTTTTTCATTTTTATTATTGTGAAAGCTCAGCGTCCCGTCGCTGAGCTGTGGGAAAACGGGGCCGCAGCGCGGCAACTTCCACTCCCGTTTTCTGCACATCCTCCCGGAGGGTTCACAGGAACCTGCACCTTATGAAACGAAAAACGCTCTGCATGGATCCCGCTGAGGCGGAAAGGAATGTTCAGACACACTCTAGCATCCAATCCAGTATGTCTTGAATATACTTATCCCAAAAATCCCAATTATGTCCTCCAGGCCCTTCCTGATATACCAAATCTGCGCCCATTTTTTCCAGCCTTTCCCGGGACATCACATTCATCTCGTATAAAAAGTCTTCTGTGCCACAGGCCTGATAAAGCTTGGGAGCCGTACCTTCTTTCAGACATTTGTTTAAAAGTACGAACAGATCCCGGTCACTGTCTTTCAGAGCATTTGGATTCTCGAAAATAGCATCCCATGGAAAAGGCCCTTCAATGGTTCCATTTTGAATGCCTTGGTACACGTTGGCAAGATCCAGGGCACCGGACATGCTGGCAGCTTTGGAGTATTTTTCCGGAACTGACAGAGCCAGATACCATGCGCCATAGCCGCCCATAGAGAAACCAGCTACATAAGTATCTTCCCGCTTTTTTGATACAGGGAAAACAGAGGTAATAAAGTTAGGAAGTTCCTGAGTGAAAAATGTGTGATATTTGAGTCCGTATTTCATGTCCTGATAAAAATTATTGCCTCCAGAAGCCATGACAACGGCAATACAGCGGTCTTGGGCATAACGTTCAATATTACTGTACCGGATCCAGGAGCTGTAATCTCCAAAAGCTCCATGGAGCAAATAGACTACCGGAAATCCCGTTTCATAATGATAGCGGTTCTGGGAAGACTGATGGATCACCTGTTCTTGCCCCTGAGGAGTAGGAATAATAACGTTTAAAGAAATGTTGCTTTGCAAGGTGGAACTGTAATAGTGACAGTTCATGCTGGCCATGATAAATACCTCCTTTAAAATAAGTATGATATCAGTTTGACACCGAAAATATATATTTGTTTATTATAATACAGAACCGAGATGAAATACTAGACGAAAATTGCTCTTATATAGGAGTTATTTAACGTATCTTGCTCTATTTACAACGTTAAAATAAAAAACACAAAGAGTCTGGTCTGCTGGAAGTTCTCTCCGCAGCGCGGTTACGCCACCAGCCATTTTTGCTGCAGATGGAGCAGGGATTGTTCAAATGATTTTTGCCTTATAAAATGTAATTTTTTACGGAAATATTCAATCATGTTGTGCAGAATTCTCCGTCTGGAAAAGGGTGGTTTTTCCAGAACATTTCTCTAAGACTGGTGTGCTGAAAAGAGGAGCATTTTAATATTATAAGAGCATTATCCTGGATATAAAAATGCAGTGGTACAACGATGCTGTGAGAAAGAAGCAGGGATTTGAGTATTATAAAAGAGCAAGATAGGTAAAGATTCAAAACAAGTAACGCAAGATTTGTCTAGTTTTTAACAAAGGGGTTTTATATAATTATTATAACAAACCCGGAGGCGCGGCACTGTGAATGCCGCAGGAAAAATATGGACTATTTCCGGGAGAAAAGGAGGAAAAGATAATGAAGATTTGCAGAAAAGCACAGAATATCTGTCAAAAAGACGGATACGTTTCTGTCATGACCAACTGTGTGGAACTGCGTATCTGGTTTCTGACAGACCAGATCATCAGAATCCGGGCAGGATTTGACAAAGATTTTGAAGAGGCGTCTTACAGTTTGTCCATGACTGCCTGGGAAGATCGGATGGATAGCCTCATGGAGCAGTATCGGAAGCGGGTGGAGCCGGCAGCGGCAGCTTTGACTGATTTAGGCGACAGAGCTGTTATTCAGGGAAACGAGCTGAAGGTGGTGGTAGAAAAAGAACCCTTCCGTATCGCCATTTACGACAAGGATAATACATTGCTCCATCGGGATATCCCGGACTTAGCTTACCAGGAAGACTCCAATCATAGAAGGATACATACCAGTGAGATTTCTCCTAGCGACTGCTTCTATGGATTTGGAGAAAAAACAGGAGAATGGAATAAGGCACAGAAGTATATGTGCATGAGTCCAAAAGACGCCATGGGATATAATCCCAAAGAAACCGATTCCCTGTATAAACATATTCCTTTCTATATTAAGCTGAATAAAGAAAGTAAAAAAGCAGCAGGGTATTTTTATCACAACACGGCAGAATGTGATTTTGACATGGGACGGGAAAAAAGCAATTACTGGAGCATGCACAGCCGCTACCGTACAGATGCAGGAGATATCGACCTGTTTTTTATCGCCGGCCCTGGTGTGCGGCAGGTAGTAGAGCGGTATACGGACCTGACAGGCAAGTCTGCCATGCTGCCGAAAACGGCTCTTGGATATCTGGGTTCCTCCATGTATTATCCGGAACTTCCGGAAAACTGCGATGATGCTATTATTGAATTTATTGACACCACAATCGAAGAGGGCATCCCTGTAGACGGTTTCCAGCTTTCCTCCGGTTATACCTCTCAGGAAACAGAAGAGGGATTAAAAAGATGCGTATTTACCTGGAATGAAAAGCGGTTCAAAGACCCAAAACGTTTTTTTGCTGAGATGAAAAAACGAGGCATTACCGTTTCTCCCAATGTAAAGCCGGGAATCCTTCTTGCCCACCCAAGGCTTGAGGAGATGAAGGAAAAGGGCATTTTTGTAAAAGACAGCGAGAGCCAGGAGCCGGGAGTAGGAACCTGGTGGGGCGGTCCTGGAGTGTTTGTGGATTTTACAAAACCGGAGGCCAGGGCTGTATGGAAAGAAATGCTGAAGAAATCGGTGCTGGAAATGGGAACCAGTTCTGTGTGGAATGACAACTGTGAGTATGACAGCATGGTGGATAAAGACTGCCGCTGCGATTTTGAAGGAAAAGGTATTACCATCGGTCAGGTGAAAGCAGCGATGTCCAATATTATGTGCCATGTGACTGCAGACGCCATCAGGGAAACCTTTGGCAACATCCGTCCCTTTATCGTGTGCCGTTCCGGTCACGCGGGAATTCAGCGGTATGCCCAGACCTGGGCAGGAGATAACCTTACCTGCTGGGATGCCTTAAAGTATAATATTGCAACTATTCTGGGGATGAGCCTTTCAGGTGTGGCAAACCAGGGATGTGATATCGGAGGTTTTTACGGACCGTCGCCAGAGGCAGAGCTGATGGTGCGGTGGGTGCAGAACGGTATTTTCCAGCCCAGATTTTCCGTCCATTCTGTTAACACAGATAACACGGTAACAGAGCCGTGGATGTACGGGTGCTATACTGGATATATTCGGGATGCTGTTAAGCTGCGCTACCGCCTGATTCCGTATCTGTACTCTTTGATGAACCGTGCCCATGAAACAGGACTTCCTATTATGGAACCGATGTGCAGCGCGTTCCAGCAGGATATCCGGTGTTATGAGGAGGGGGTAGATTTTATGGTAGGCGACTCTCTTCTGGTAGCGAATGTGGTGGAAAAAGGCGCTGTCACACGGAAGCTGTACCTTCCGGAAGGGCAAACGTTCTACGATTTCTACACAAGAAAAGCTTACATGGGAGGACAAACAATAGAGATGGCGGTGGATCTGGGGAGTATCCCCATGTTTATTTCCAGCGGAGCCATTATCCCCATGGCACTGAACCAGACCAGCAATTTGGCTACAGAACCGATTACAGGAATTAAGCTTTTGTGTGCTCCAGACTGTGACAGCCAGTTTACTCTTTATGAGGATGACGGAATTACCACGGATTATGAAAATGGTCAGTATCTGAAAACCCATATTCAGGTAAAAGCCGGTGAGAAGACGGTACTGTCCTTTAAGCAGGAAGGCGCTTATGAAACAGCGGTGGAACAGATGTACATTGATGCGGTTCACAGGGAGAAAGCGCCCTTCTGGGTGATGGCAGACGGAAAAACTCTGCCCCATTTCCTCCATCGAAAGAAATTTGAGGCTGCCAGCGAAGGGTGGTATTACAGCCAGACGCTGAAATCTGTCCAGATAAAATACTCCAACCCCAAGAAAGATTATGATCTGGTGATTTCTTTTGAACAGTTTGACATGATTGGAATGTGATAACGGAAAGGAGAAGCTACTTTATGAAAAAGATAATAAGTCTGCTGACCGGGACAGTACTGGCTGCGGCTTTGCTGACCGGGTGCGCCGGAAGCGGAGCTGTCAACAGCGGGGAGGCGACGGCGGAAAATCCACTTCAGTTGAATCTGGCTCACAACCTGGCGGAGGGGCATATCACATCCATTGCCCTTCAGCAGTTTGCGGACAAGGTGGCAGAGAAAAGCAATGGACGGATCACCATAAAAATTTTCCCCAACGGAACGCTTGGATCGGAAACAGAAGTGCTGGAACAGTTAATGGCCGGCGTAGTGGATATGACCCGTGTGTCAGCGCCTGGTCTGGCAACCTACAATGAGGGATATCACGCATTTGGCCTTCCCTACATATTTGATGACAATGAAAATTATTACACGGTTATGGGCTCTGACCAAATGGGAGATTTTTTCCGCTCCAGCCAGCCAGACGGGTTTGTCACACTGACCTATTACACATCAGGTTCCCGATCCTTTTATACCATTAACAGACCTGTCAGGAAACCAGAAGACTTAAAGGGCCTGAAAGTCCGGGTGCAGGATATGAAATCTCAGACAGACATGATGAAAGCCTTGGGCGGGACTCCTGTAGCTATGGCCATGGGAGATGTGTACACAGCGTTGCAGACCGGAATTATAGACGGAACGGAAAACAACGAAACAGCCCTGACCACAGGTATGCATGGGGAAATCTGCAAATTTTATTCGGTGGATCAGCACACTATGATTCCTGATGTACTGGTAATTGCCACTTCTTCCTGGAACAGCCTGTCGCCGGAAGATCAGCAGATTTTGATCGAAGCGGCAAAAGAGTCCACAGAGAACCATATTTACGAATGGGAGAAAGCCATCGATGAGGCGGTGGAAACAGCTTCCAGCCAGATGGGCGTTGAATTTATTGAAGATGTGGACAAGGAGGCATTCCGTCAGGCCACTGCCGGGATGATCGGCGAATACCGGACCCAGTATCCTAAAGTAGGAGAGGTGCTGGATATTATTAATTCTGTGGAATAGGAGGAACACAATGGAAGGGTTATTTACCAAGATGAAACGGGGAATGAATCAACTGCTGTCCTGGATTGCCGCCGCGCTGCTTATCACCATGACAGCCCTGGTTATTTACCAGGTTTTTACCCGCTATGTACTTAACAGCCCCAGCGACTTTACAGAAGAAATTGTCCGTTATCTTTTGATCTGGACCGGTTTTATCGGGGCGGCTTACGGATTCAGTACCAGACAGCACATGGCTCTTATGATGGTGCCCAATAAATTAACAGCAGAGAGGAAAAAGATTTTGATGATTGCCATCGACACGTTGGTGTTTGCTTTTGCCCTGCTGATTCTGACGATGGGAGGAACCAGGCTGGCTATCAGTGCGAAAAAAGAATTTTCATCTCTTTTAGGAATTCCGAGAAGTCTGGTGTACAGCATGGCTCCTGTTTCCGGGGTATTTATTATGGTTGCTCAGGTTATTAATATCTGGGAAGATGCCACAGGAATTACCATAAAGGAGGGGAATTAAGTATGAATATAGCGTTAACAGCTCTTGTATTATTCGGTGTTTTTGCGGTTTTGCTGATATTAGGCTGTCCCATTTCCATTGGTATCGCGATCTCATCTATCGCCACTACTCTTGTGAATTTACCTTGGGATCAGACAAGCTTTATCGTGATGCAGAAAATGAACAGTGGTGTGGAAAGTTTTTCATTGCTGGCAGTGCCCCTGTTTATTCTGGCGGGAAATATCATGAACAACGGCGGTATTGCCAGAAGGCTGATTCGTTTTGCCCAGCTTTTGTCAGGAAGAATTCCCGGCTCTCTGGCTCATACGAATGTGCTGGCCAACATGTTTTTTGGAGCGCTGTCTGGCTCTGCGGTAGCGGCAGCTTCCGCTATCGGCGGCATCATGGCGCCGATGGAGGAAGAAGAAGGGTATGACCCGGCTTTTTCCACCTGCGTCAACATTGCATCTGCTCCCACAGGCCTTTTGATTCCGCCTACCAGCGCGTTTATTGTGTATTCCACAGTAGCCGGAGGCGTGTCTGTATCAGCCTTGTTTATGGCCGGCTATATTCCGGGAATATTGATGGGGCTCTGTACCATGGTGATCGCATATTTTTATGCAAAGAAGCATAACTATCCCTTGTGTCCAAAGGTTTCCAGGTCTGAGGCAGTGAAGATTACACTGGAAGCCCTCCCCAGCCTTCTGCTGATTGTTATTATTATCGGCGGTATTGTTGGAGGCATTTTTACGGCAACAGAAGGAGCAGGAATTTGCGTGCTGTACTGCCTGATCCTATCTCTGTTTTACCGCTCCATTAATATGAAAAGTTTTCTGAAGATTTTGCTGAACAGCGCGGCTACCAGCGGTATTATCCTGTTTTTGATTTCCGCATCTTCCGCCATGTCCTGGGTTATGGCGTATACGGGGATTCCGGCAGCAATCAGCAATGCTATTATGCTAGTTTCTTCCAATAAGTTCGTAATTTTATTTTTGATGAATGTGGTGCTGCTGGTTGTTGGAATGTTTTTGGATATTACTCCGGCCTGCTTGATTTTTACACCTATTTTCCTTCCGATTGTCCAGAGCCTTGGGATGGATCTGGTGCAGTTTGGCGTGGTGCTTACCTTTAATATGTGTCTGGGAACCATGACTCCTCCGGTAGGATCAGTGCTGTTTGTTGCCTGCGGCATCAGCAAAGTGGCCATAGAAGATGTAGTGAAACCTCTTCTGCCTTATGTGGGAGCACTAGTGATTTTGCTTTTGCTGGTTACTTACGTTCCGGCCATTTCCATGGCCCTGCCTAGATTGATGGGATTGGCATAAGGTATGAAGATTGAAAAGGATATGACCATAGGTCAGATTTGCGGGATGAAAGAGTTTTTCCCTTTAAGCCAGTATTTTTTTACAAAGATGACAGACGATGTGTGGGGAAATTCTCTGGAGCACTACGGATTTGAAAAGTGCAATTTGAAAGAGGCTCTGGAGCGGATAGAAGAGCTGGCAGCCTGGGAGCGAGAGCGGGGAGATATCATTTTTGATCTTTACAGCCAGGAAGAAAGAAAAAGGGAAACGGACAAAAGGGAAGTTAAGCTGATTCGTATGCCAGGGAAAGAAGAAAGGCCCTATGTGCTGATCTGCCCCGGAGGAGCCTATGCCAGGGCCTGGGGACTTATTGAGGGGTTAGCTGTAGGAGCCAGGCTGAACCGGCTGGGTTATGGAGCCTTTGTCTTGTTTTACAGAACCAGGCAGAATGGGCCTTTTTGGCCGCCGCTGATGCCGGGGCCTATGGAAGATTTATCCAGGGCGTTATCCTTTATTGAGGAGAATGAAGAAAGATTTAAGGTGAAAAAAGAAGGATATGCCTTGGCCGGATTTTCGGCAGGAGGACATCTGGCCGCTCAGTGGGGAAGCGTGAATCACGGATGGCGGATTTACGGACAACGGCCCCCTAAAGCTTTGTTTTTGGGGTATCCCAGCATTTCTACAGATGTATTTTATGACAGACTGAAAGAGATGACCGGAGAGGCAAAGGAATCGGCTGTTAAGTATCTGTCCAGATTAAAAGGGGAAGATTTCACAAGAGAAAATCTTCAGGAGTTCAGCGTGGAGTATCACATGGATGAGAAATATCCGCCAGTGTATCTGACAGCTTTTGAAGATGATCCTGCTGTGCCAGCAGCCAGCAGCCAGATTTTGCTTAATAGGCTGAAAGAACTGGAAATTCCTTACAAAACGAAGATCGGAATCACAGGAGGACACAGCTTTGGAGTAGGCGATGGGACTGAAGCAGACGGGTGGCTCCAGGAGGCTGTGGAATTCTGGAATGGACTGACCGGCAGCTAAGAGCCGCCGGTCAAAAGTTCAATTGATAAATTGACGATGTTCAGCCAGCTCCGCCCTCCGTTTGGAAGAAAGCTTTCTGGTCTGGGAAGGGGATTGACCGGTAATGGATTTATAAATCCGATTTAAATGGGTAACATTGGAAAATCCTACCGTTTTGCTGATTTCCGTGATGCTCTGGTCCGTTTCCTGAAAAAGCCTTTGGGCGTGACAGATCCGCAAGCTGTTTAAGTACTGAACAATGGTGGAGCTGGTATGTTTTTTGAATTCACGGCACAAATAATAGGGACTCAGATAAAAGCGGGAAGATAATTCCTCCAGAGTTATGGCATTGGTGTAGTTTTCATTGAGGTAACGGATGATCTGGTTGATACGGGTTTCTTTTTCCGGTTTGGCTGTGTTGTGAGAGCAGCGGATCAGGGTGATCAGAAGCTGATTCAGAAGCAGATACATGGATTCTTCCGAATAGGTATCATCTGTTTCCTGATTTTTTAGGATCCACCACAGGATGGTATGAACTTCCCGTTTTTCGTCGGCCTTGTACACATGAACGCAGTTTCCCAATACATCCATAGCGCCAGGAACCGCCATCATTTCTTTGGTGTAATACAAAATTAATCTTTTAAAAGAGATATCGCTGTCACCATAAGAATAGTGCATGGTATATGGCGGAAACAGGATAAATTCTCCAGGCTGGAGGAGGTACAACGTGTCGCCGGCCATGTGATAGCGCTGGCCGGATTCCAGAAAGTACAGTTCAAAATATTCGTGATAGTGGGATTTGACCATATTGTCATTTACACCTTGTATCCGCTCCATGGCAATCTGATTTCCCTGTTCCATCTTTATGCCCGCTTGATCGATCATAGATATGCCCTCGCTGTTGATAATGCTTTGAATTGACTTTTAGTATACCACAGGAAGGCAGATCCTGTAAACGAATAAGTTATCCAACTAAAACAATGCATCTGTCAGAATGCTACTGTTCACAGGTACTCTGTGAACGTACCCGCATATGCCCATTTAAAATCGCCTGGCGGCGATGGGGCATATGCTTTGTCACTATAACTGTACTGGCTCATGACGAATCAGCGTGGTGATTCGTCATGGTGTAAACAGTAACGTCAGAATCATTGAGTTACTTTTTATCTAATGTTATGATCTGCCCTGCAGATCGGGGGTTCATAACATGTTGTTAGAGTGAAACGGGCAAATATCCTTTTGCAGGCCTGCAGGAGAATGTTTGCCCGTTTGATATTGGCATCATGATCTCCTTGTCCACTGAGGGCATTATATCTGTAAGAAAAAACTTTTTGAGGATTATGCAATATTGACAATAAAACATGGCAATAACTGGATATTTTTGCCTAAATTCCTAAGAGTTTTATGATGATACATTATTTTTCCGTTCTTCGTGACGATAATTAAAGATATAAGTTTATTTGCCATAATTTAGGAAGGTTGGTTATCCTGGTTTTCTAATCGTTATTTTTTGGGAAGCTGTTTTTATGATTCTGAGTATGCTTTTTGCTCAGATAAGTTTCATGAGAATGAAACTGGATAACAATGAACTGGCTTTTGGAATCAATATGATGCATAGCTTTGAACCTGTCTGTAAATCAGAGCATGTTCATAAAAGTTTCGGAAGTACGAAATGAAAAGGAGGGAAGTTTGCATGAGTCAAAAGCAAAGAAAAAGCAGCGGCTCCAAAAGGAAGTGGAGTCTGCACCGCTGGCATGAGCTCAGGCGGCTGGCAGCTTTCGTTTTGTCATTTGCAATGGTTTTCAGTAACATAGGCAATTCTGCCGCCATTGCTTTTGCTGAGGAAGCTGCAAACAGCAAAGTTGAATTTCAGATGACCGGAGAGGATATCTGGAATGCCGCCAAAGAAGCAGTTGAAGCGGGTTCTGTCACGGGGGGGTATTTCTCCTTCGGACAGGAAGATGAGGAAGAGGCAGCAAAGTACAGGAAACTGTTTGCAGAAGGAAATCTGTTTGAAATCACAGAAGAGGTGAACTATACAGCAGTTCCTGACACAGACGGAATGGATTTGCGTGTATTTATCCGCACCTCAAAAAACGATGGCCTGGAAGGCTATCAGTTAACCGGAGAGGAAGAACTGCTGTTTTTATATTTAAACAGCAGCCAGCAAACAGTAACAGCCAGCCTGAATATTGATGGCAATATAAGCGGCACAGCCATTATCAAGTCTTATCAGGAAGCTTTTAGAAAAGGCGAAGTGCCAAACGATTCGGAAGATGCAAAGGAAAAGAGTCCGGAAGAAATATCTGATCAGCCCAGCATAGAAGACAATGGGGATGAAAGTACAGAGGTTTCGGAAGATAATTCAGGAAATGAAAGCAGCAGCCCGGAGCCGGCAGGAGAGAATTCCGGAGATGAAAGCCAGGAAACCCCAGGAGAAACATTAGGGGAAGAGGCAGAAGATCCAGAAGAAACCTTAGGCGAGGAAACGAAAGCACCAGATCAGACTTTGGAAGAATCCGGTGAAACCAAAGAAGAAGAATCAGAAAAAACTCCGGAAGAAACGGCAGAGGAGAGCAAAGTCGAGCCGGCAGAGAAGGAAACGGAGGCTTTGGATGATGATAAGGAAACCGAAGCCAGCCAGCCGGATCAAACAGAAGACGACGCAGAACAAGCTGAAACAGAAGACGGAGAGTCTGTAAAACCAGAAGAAGATACAGAGAATAAGAAAGAAGACAAGGAAGACAAAGAGGATAATGAAACTTCCGGCCAGGCAGAGGAAGGCAGGGAGGAAGCCATAGATCCGGACAGCAAAGAAGAGGCTTCAAAAGAAGCAGATTCTGCTGATCAGGAAAAGGGCAAGGGCGAAGAATCACATCCGGATCAGGACATTGCTTCCAATCATCCGGCAGCCGATCAGGATTTGGCATCAAAGGGAAGAGAAGAACTTTCCATATCTGCAAATTCGGTACGCATGGTTGAAAAGGGAGCATCAAAGACTTACGGCCTGGTAGCAGCAGATGAAGAAGCCACCGCCATTGTGGTTACCATGAGCCTTTTGGATACCGGTTTTATCCCTCAGCCTCAGGATCTGAACGAAGAGGTTCCGGAAGCTGTTTTGGCATTTTTAAATGCAGTAGCCAAAATCCCGGCTGAGATTACACAGGAGAATGCAGAAGAGGTCAGCACACTCCTTTACGGGGAAGTGGCTGAAGCACTGGAGCCCCTCCTTGGCACAGAAGATTTTGAGCGCGCCGATGTCCAGGCTGCTTATGACAAAATGGAAGCGGCTGTGGAAGCGGTAAATGAGGCGCTGGGGTTGGATGCGGAAGGATACTATACTCCCCCATTAAGTGGCTATGATGCACATGATATTTTTTTGGTAAATGGGACTCCAGAATCTTATCTGTATTTAGGAATACGGCCTAATTATTTCCAAGAGTGTCCCGACAACCCATCATCTGCAGTTCGGGTTAAAGTAAATGAGCAGACATATGACCAACGATTGTATACACTTGCCATTAATTGCAAGCGGTGTGGCGGAGTACTTATTGAAGAAACTGCAAGATGGATTACAGTAATTCCAAATGATGGCCATATGTACATTAGTAATCCTGAGATTATTAATGGCATTACATGGAGTTTGGCTGGCTATGAGCAGGATGCAGATGATAATACCAATGTAGATTATAATGGATATCCTGCTTTGCAGGTAGGGTTTACTGGTGTGAAGCCAGGCAAAACTGAGCTTAAATTTCATGTGTGGTCAAACTTTTATATTGATCTATATGGTCGGTGCGGCTGGTGTAGATATCCTCAGAGTGCATTTGCTGCAGGATGGACTCAAAATACCGAAACGATTAATGTTAATGTTGAAGCAGATTATATTTTGAACTATGATTCTTGTGGAGGATCTTCGGTAAGTCCTACTAGAACGAGTGTTGCAGATACATCTTGTATATTAAATGTAACAAAAACAATTCCTGTTAAAACTGGCTATAAATTTTTAGGATGGGCCGATACAAAAGATGCGGCCACAGCAACCTATCAGGCTAAGGATCCGATTACATTAAATTGGGTATCTGGAAGTGAGGTATCTAAGACGCTCTATGCCGTATGGGATGATGAACCCACATCGGATACCACTTATAAAGTGATACGGGAATATTATGTAAATGGTGAAGAGGCAGTAACAATATCTGTAGAAAATAGAAAAGGCCAGGTAGGCGACACAATCAGCGGAAAAACCCTGAATACGGAAAATCCGGAATGGAATCAGTACACAATAGATGGCAATACGCTTACATTCCAGTATAAAGGCAGTACTCCAGAAATACTTACATTAACAGAAACAGCAGTAAATAATATCATTACATTACGGTATGAGTATGAGATAAGGGAAGAAAAAACATATTCTGTTATTTACCGGGATGGTGCTGACGGAGATGTTTTTGGAGATGAGGAACATGGCAACCTAAAAGAAGGAGATAAAACCCCTGCATTTCTGGGCGGTACACCAAGCCGCAAGGGCTATACTTTTCAAGGATGGTATCCAGCATTTAATCCCGTTGTAAGTGCTGGCGATGCAGAGGATGGCATGATTATTTATACTGCTACATGGAAAAAAGATCCGGAGGAGTCAAAGACAGTTAAATACCATGTTGAATGGTATGATACCGACGGCAACCAAATTCGCAATGCTGAAATCCGTGAAGCGGATAAAGGTACGGTGGTAGAAGTTACAGAAGCGGATAAAGTAGTAGATGGTTATATATTTGATGCCCCAAATGCCAAAAATGTTTTAAGCGGCATGGCAGAAGAAGATGGAAAAACCGTATTAAAGCTGTATTTTACCAAGAATCCTGAAAAGCCTGAAATGGTTGATTACAAAGTAGAGTGGTACGATAAGGACGGCAGGCAAATTAAGGATACCGCAACCCGTCAGGCAGAAAAGGGAACGAAGGTAGAAGCTGTAAAAGAAGATAAACTAGTAAAGGGATATACCTTTGATGCAACGGATGATCGAAATGTGCTTGTGTCTGATCCGGTAGATCCGGATGGAAATACGGTATTAAAGCTGTATTTTATAAAGGATCCAGATCCAACAGATCCGACCGATCCAACAAAGCCAGTGGAACCAACGGATCCGACCAATCCGACAACTCCAACGGAACCAACCAAGCCAACGAGTCCAACGGAGCCAACAAATCCAGGCGGTTCAACAGATCCAACGGATCCGACCAATCCGACAACTCCAACGGAACCAACCAAGCCAACGAGTCCAACGGAGCCAACAAATCCAGGTGGTTCAACGGATCCAACGGAACCAACCAAGCCGACGAATCCAACGGAACCAACAAATCCAGGCGGTTCAACAGATCCAACGGAACCAACCAAGCCGACAAGTCCAACGGAGCCAACAAATCCAGGCGGTTCAACAGATCCAACGGAACCAACCAAGCCGACAAGTCCAACGGAACCGACAAATCCAGGCGGTTCAACGGATCCAACAAATCCGACCAAGCCGACAAGTCCAACGGATCCGACAAAGCCAGGCAATCCGACAGATCCCAGCAATCCCACAAGGCCAACGGATCCGGCTGATCCCAGCGATCCTACAAGGCCGACGGATCCAAGCCGCCCAACCAATCCAACCGAACCCACGAGGCCTGCGCGCCCCATCATTGATTCCGGCTTTACTGGCGGAGGCGGGGGCAACGGCGGCGGTGGAGGCGGCGGAAGCAGCAGCGGCGGCGGAAACCGTGACCGGGATAGAGATGGAGGACCAGGTTCTGTAACGGCTGCAGTGCCAACTGTTTCGGATGAAGCTGGCACCCCAGATCCGATCACCATTAATCCGGAAGAAGTACCGTTAGCGGATCTTCCAAACCAGGAAAATGATTGGATCACCATTCCGGATGAGGAAGTGCCCTTAGCATCTCTTCCCAAAACAGCAGACCGGAGTATGCCGATGGCTAGTCTGGCAGGACTTATGTTAATCTCTGTGTTTGGTATATTCGGAATTGCAAGAAAGCGAAAAGAAGACGGGGAGAATTAGAGCAGAAACCTCAGATATAAAATTATTTGCACAGACGGAAAAACAGACAGAAAAATTCATAACATAGCAGCATAAATGAAAGGTGTATGGAGCATGTATTTCGTTCCATACACCTTTCGTATATCTGGAGAAAGTTTACCTTTTAAAATATGGAAGCTTCCATTGCTGTGCTTTGTGCCTTCTATGCCATATGATGCTTTCTGCCAAACCTATTTTTTGTGGTTTTCATTCTAACTATAGCCAGATATAATGCAGATTAGTTATTCTGCCATTACCTTTTGATATCGGAACGATGGGAGGTTCACCATCTGCAATCTTTTTAGCCTAAAATTCAAACTTATCTGTTTTTTATAGACACTAAATCAAAAAAATAACCAAACAAAAAAGATGATTTTTCGTCCTGAAATCCAATCCATACAAATAAATTTTTATTGCGCCTCTTTTTATTTGCTGTTATACTTTATTCATGTATATTGTCTTGCATTTTTTCGGTTTATATTGTATATTATAGTTATTGAAAGAGGTGTATGTTTTAGGACTGCACTGGGGGAGTCACTCTGTGGCTCCCTTTTATGT
>JAAWIS010000031.1 GCA_022796475.1 Lachnospiraceae bacterium
TTGATTTCTCAAAGGTTTTTCAGTGCCGGCGACCGGAATCGAACCGGTACGGGAGATTAGTCCCGCAGGATTTTAAGTCCTGTGCGTCTGCCAGTTCCGCCACGCCGGCTAATATTTCCAACATGATTATAAAAACTGCTTTTTAAATGGGCGGAGGTGGATTCGAACCACCGAAGCGAATCGCAGCAGATTTACAGTCTGTCCCCTTTGGCCACTCGGGAATCCACCCATTTTGTTCATATCTGTCTTTTTCAAGACTTGACCATGATATCACAGGAATCTGAAAAAATCAAGGTTTTTCACAAAATTTATTGTATTTCTCTTATGGCAACAGCGATCCAAATGCTTGTATCGCTGCCGCAGCATTTAATATCATTCTATAACTTCTTTCCCGGCATTCCTGTCTACTGAATTAAAAAACTCATCGATATGGGTAATCATCAAAACGCTGCTAACTGGTTCTAAAGTCATACGAACATAGCCTTTGGAGTGTTCAATCCTGGCAGCTCCTACGTTATATCCCGTTTCTGTGGTAACCATAATCCGGGCCAGTCCCTCATCCTCTTCTATTCCAAGCTGCCAAATCGGAATCTCTGCTTCCCGCTTGGTATCCCGGTTATTTACCACAACCACTGCTTTATACTTCCCATACATACGTCCATATGCAATTAAATGCCGTTCTGCAAGAAGTCTTTTAACACTTCCCTTTTTTAATGCCGGAATCCGTCTGTGAATGCCGCACATGTACCGATAAAATTCAAGAATTTCAAAATTTTCCTTTCCCCACGGATACGTCCGCCTGTTATCCGGATCTGTCCACCCGCACAGACCGGCTTCATCCCCATAATAAATAGTGGGCGCTCCCGGCCAGGTCATTTGAACCATAACTGCTTCCCTGAAAACCCCATACCGAATTCCCTCTGAAGCCGCCTGAGCTCCTGCTGTGGCAAGCCTGCCTACCTTTTGATTCGTTCTGGTCAAAAAACGGGAATGGTCATGATTGGAAAGCTGATTCATTGCTACCATAATAGACGGCGTCTGCATCCGGCTCATATGGTAATTCATTGCCCGGAAAAAGCCCTCTCCATCACCATATAAATTCTCATCATACTCATCGCTGTGCTTTTCCATCCCTGTAAGAAACCAGGTAAGAGGCTCCATAAAAGCATCGTAATTCATGATGCCGTCCCACTCATCTCCCTGCATCCATCCGCTGGGATCTCCATAATGTTCCGCCAGAATCAATGCATCCGGATTAACAGATTTTACAGCTTTCCGAAATTTCTTCCAAAAATAATGGTTAAATTCACCGGTATGCCCTAAATCCGCCGCCACATCTAATCTCCATCCGTCAATAGAATAAGGCGGAGCAACCCATTTCTTTGCTATATTTAAAATATACTCCTGCAGCTTTTCCGACATCACATAGTTTAACTTTGGAAGGGTATCATGGCCCCACCATCCGCTGTAGCTGCCGTTATATGGCCAATCCTTTGCTTCTTCTGATTCAAACTTAAAAAATGTACGATAAGGGCTTGTTTCGGAAACGTAAGCTCCCGGCTCATATCCCTCTGCCTTTTCATAAATCCCTTCCCGGTCCAGCCATTTGTTAAAGGAACCGCAATGATTAAACACACCATCTAAAATCACCCGCATCCCGCGCTTATGAATCTCCTCCACAAACCGGGCAAAAAAAGCATCGGAAGCTTCCAGATTGGCCTGGCTGGTAACTCTTGCAATATATTTCGTAGCATTTTTATTCTGTTCCCGAAGTCCCTGGCTGCTGTCGGCAAAGGGTTCTGTTAAAACTTGTCCGCCATCCTGTACGATTACACCGTAATGGGGATCAATATGCTCATAGTCCTGGCAGTCATATTTATGGTTGGAAGGCGATACAAAAATTGGATTGAAATAAATCACTTCTACACTAAGGCTCTGAAGATAATCCAGCTTGTCCCAGACTCCCTGCAAATCACCGCCGTAAAAGTAACCTACATCAATATTTTCCAGCGGCTTTTCCCAATCCTTCACCCCTTGTACCGGTGCCCCGATATAAATATATTCATTCGTTTCCACATCATTTGACAGATCTCCATTTCGAAACCGATCCACATATATCTGGTACATGATTGCGCCTTTCGCCCATTCCGGCGTATGAAACCCAGGCGTGATGCAAAAAGCAAAATCAGGAACTGCTTCATTTTGAACTGCCAGGCGGTTATAGTAGCAGAAACCGCCTCCTTTTATAATCTGAAAATAATATTGAACCGGATCCGCTCCGATTACAATTTTATGCTCAAAATAATCAAAATACGTATCCTGGGATACTTTTTTCATTACTTGAGATTCATCTTTTCCTACTTCTTGATAAAGTACCTGATCCACTCCATTCCGCGCCGTCCGAAACCGCAGTGTCACCTGTTGATTTGCCTCCGGCTCCGGCGGAATCCTATAATCTTCCGTTTCTGATGCAAACAGGGCATCTCTATTTAAATAACAGACATCAATACTCATCCTGTCTGTCTTTACGCTTTTTCCTATATCAATCAAACTCATACATACCACCTGAAAAAGGCCTGAAACCGCCTATTTTTATTAATTGTATCCGATTTTCTGCAAATATACAATAGAAAATGTCACTAAAAACGCCCCGGTTATTGTTCGAGTTACTGTTCACAGACATTGCCTGTGAACAGTAACTCGTTCGAAACTGCCTCTCAGCATCTCAGCAGACAAAGAGTTCCCTTTATCCACTGAAGGGAAATATATGGATGCATTTTGGAGAAGTAAAAAGGCCAGCGGGGTAGCTGGCCTTTTTAGGAGAAGGTATTTCGTTTCTTATGGGGTGTAGCAAAAACTATATAATGTATTGGGGGGGTTACGTATATTATAATAGCATAACTCCCGAAATAAGTGTGCACAAACTTAAGTTTTTTTCATTTTTCTTTTTGTGCATTTTATCCACCTAACAGAAGCACTTCGGCAGAATGTCCAACCATCAGGCAAACATTTCTTCAAATTCCTTCTGGCTTATTTTCTCCTTTTCCAATAAAAGGCTGCTGCTGGCATGTAATATGCTTTCATGCTCCATGATAATTGTTTTCGCCTTTTGATAACACTCATCAATAATTCGCTTTACTTCCTGATCGATTACCGTAGCCACAGATTCACCGTAAGCCTTCGTGTGAGCCAAATCCCGGCCAATAAATACCTCGTCGTCGTCGCTTCCATAATTGATCATGCCAATCCGTTCTGACATACCGTATTGGGTAACCATAGCTTTTGCAATAGCAGTAGCCTGTTTGATATCCTGGGAAGCCCCTGTGGTAATATCATCGAAAATCAGCTCCTCTGCAATCCGCCCGCCTAAAGAAACCATAATATGCTGAAGCATCCGCCCCTTTGTCATATAAGTTTCATCTCTCTCCGGAAGCGGCATGGTATAACCGCCTGCCCCGTTTCCTGTAGGGATAATCGATACCGTATGAACCGGGCCAACATCAGGAAGCACATGAAAAAGGATTGCATGGCCGGACTCATGGTAAGCCGTTATCTTCCGGTCTTTTTCGGATATTACCTTACTTCGTTTTTCTGCGCCGATTCCAACTTTTACAAAGGCCTTATCAATATCTGCCTGCAAAAGAAAGCGCCTTCCCTGCCTTGCGGTAACAATCGCCGCTTCATTCATCAAGTTTTCCAGATCAGCTCCAGTAAAGCCTGAGGTTGTCTGCGCCACACGCTTTAAATCCACATCATCCCCTAAAGGTTTCTCTTTACAGTGAACTTTAAGGATTTCTTCCCGGCCCTTTACATCGGGTTTGCCTACATTCACCTTCCGGTCAAAACGTCCCGGCCTTAAAATAGCCGGATCCAATATATCTACCCGGTTCGTGGCCGCCATCACGATAATTCCTTCGTTTACGCCAAACCCATCCATCTCAACCAGAAGCTGGTTTAAGGTCTGCTCCCGTTCATCATGGCCGCCTCCCATTCCAGTACCGCGTCTTCTGGCAACTGCATCAATCTCATCAATAAATACGATACAGGGTGAATTCTTTTTGGCATCCTCAAACAGATCTCTCACACGGGATGCCCCCACGCCTACAAACATTTCAACGAAATCAGAACCGGAAATTGAGAAGAATGGAACGCCTGCTTCTCCGGCCACAGCCTTTGCCAGAAGCGTTTTCCCTGTTCCGGGAGGGCCTACTAAAAGCAGTCCCTTTGGAATTCTTGCTCCCACACTGGTATATTTTTGAGGCTGGCGAAGAAAATCCACTACCTCTTCCAGCTCCTCTTTCTCTTCTTCCAATCCGGCGACGCCGCTGAAATTCACTTTGCTGTCCCGGCTGATTCTGGCACGGCTTTTTCCAAAATTCATCATCTTGGCATTTGTACCGCCTCCTGCTGCCCTTGTATTCATCATACTGATCAGCACCACTACCACAATAGCAGAAAGCAAAACAGGAAATACCATGCTAAACATAATATTTTCCTGGGGGACATCAAGGGTAATATAGTCAACCCCTTTCTCCTGAAGCAGACGCTGCTCTGCCGTTACATCTGAAGTATAGTACTGCCTGATACTGTTGTCCTTAAACTTCAGCTCAATTTCCCCTGTGGGTGTCTGCTGGTTCTGCCGGATCGTAATCCGCTCCACATCCTTGCTGTCCAGGGCCTTTAAATATTCCTGATAACTGATATCATCATTGGTAAACACCTGCCTGGAAAATGTCATTACAACCAAAAGCATCATCACGATTATAAACGCAAATCCCAGGCTTCTATACTGCTGCTCTCTCAACTAGCTGCCTCCTTACTGTTCTACTACTCCAATATATGGCAGATTCCTGTACTTTTGGTCATAATCCAGGCCATAGCCTACCACAAATTCATCAGGAATGGTAAAGCACGTATAGGTTACCTGAACCTGCTTTTTCACCCGGCGTTCCGGCTTATCCAATAAAGTACAAAGCTGTATGCTCTTTGGATTCCGCTGCTTTAAAATTTCCATCAGGTAAGCCAGCGTGCGGCCAGAGTCAATAATATCCTCCACAATCAGAACTTCCTTTCCCTCCAGCGGTTCATCTAAATCTTTAACAATCTTTACCACGCCGCTGGATACTGTACCTTTTCCATAACTGGAAACTGACATAAAATCCAAAGAAACAGGTATGGTCAGCCTCTTTGCCAGCTCACAGGTAAAAAACACTCCGCCCTTTAAAATACAAATCAAATGAAGGTTCTTTCCTTCATAATCTCTGCTGATTTCCTGGGCAATCTCATTGATTCTTGCGTTTACTTCTTCCTCTGTTAACAGCACTCGAATCTTATCTGCCATCTTCATTTCCTCCGCTTATGTGTACTTGTAAAATCGTCTTTGTCCTGGCTGTAACTTTACACCCTTCACTAATTCGCTTCCCAATAATCCACAAAATATGGCTGCCATCTGCCAGCAAATATATGCCGTCCCGCTGGGAAGCCGGAATCTTTTCATCAATGAAGTATGATTTAATTGTCTTGCGACCGCCCCCCGGAAGGATAAAATAATCTCCCGTCTGCCTGGTCCGCACAGACAATGTACCTTTTATTGTATCATAATCAAACCATTTCGTATACCGGTTTTGAGGAATTTCCATCCCTTTTTTGTAAGAAAATGTTTGAAACTCAGCTTTCGGTCGCAGATGCCTGGCCTTTTCCTTCTCTCCTTCTTCATCCTCAAATATCTTATCAGTCCCTAATTCTTCTTTTCCTTTCTGTTCGATCCACAGATAGTCATAAGTGCCTCTGGCCATAAGCCCATATGGAAGATCCGTCTGTTTCCCCGGCTGCTTTTCTAAAAGTTCCCGCACAGCTTCCACATGAATACTCGTAATATCCTTTCCGGAACCGGCCAATTCCCGGATCATCTGCCGGATTACATAAGTCTGGATAATAACCGGTTCCTTTGCAAGGGCTTTTTTTTCGGCTCCTGTTCTCCCACTCTTCCCTTCTGCTTTTTGCTCTGCCGCTCCATACTGCTTCAGCCACAGGGCCGCCTGTTTTTCCAGATACTCATCTGCCTGGCTGATTCGTTTGGCCGCCTGCAAAATATGCTCCGGACCGCGCTCATTAACTTGTGAGCAAATCAATGGTATAATATTATGACGCAGCCGGTTTCTGGTATAACCCTCCCACTGATTTGTAGAATCCTGACAGTAGCTTACCCCTTCTTTCTCTAGATAATTCAGAATTTCTTTCCGCCCTGCTGTAAGCAGCGGACGGACAATCCTTCCCCGTACCGGCAAAATCCCTCCAAGCCCTTTTAACCCGCTGCCCCGGAACAGATTATGGAGGATAGTTTCCGCATTGTCATCCCCATGGTGAGCAACGGCAATCTTTACTGTTTTTTTTGACTGAATCTCCCACTTTACCGCCTCTTCTTCCAGAACCTGATAGCGAAGATTCCTTGCTCCTTCTTCCCAGGAAAGCCCGGTTTCCTGAACCAATGCTTTAACATCTACATGGCGAAAGCCGTAAGGAATGTCCAGACGATTACAAAGTTCTGCTGTAAACCTTTCATCCCGATCTGCCTCCTGGCCCCGGAGGCCATGATGAATATGGAATCCGCGAAGTTCTAAATCCCACTCTTCCCGGATTTGGCACAGCAAATACAAAAGGCAGACGGAATCCGCCCCTCCGGACACTGCAGCCAGTATCTGGCTGCCTGGTTCAAACAGCGCCTGTTTCCGAATAAATTCCTCTGTCTGCTTTCTCATGTATCTGTCCCTCTCTTTCCCCTGTCAGTAATTTAATTTCCAGAGGCAGCCGGTTTATCTTCTTTCCCAGATTCCTGCCACCAACACTGTCATATCATCTCTGGCTTCTTCTCCAAAACTTAATGCAAACTCCATAATCTGCTCTGCCATATCCTGAGGCCTTCCTGGGGGAAGGGATTCTAAAAATTCTTTCATTACCAATTCCTTTTCCTCTCCGGGCATCGCATCCAGGACACCATCACTGACCATAATAATCCGATCATCATCCCAAAGTTTCCTGGACAGCAGAACCGGTTCTATTGGATTTAAAATCCCAATCGGCACATCTCCTGCCTCTAACAGCACTACCCCATCCTGCCCCATTACAAAAGAAGCCACTGCCCCCAGCTTCATGGCTTCCAGCACTCCTGTATTCAAATCCACGCAAATCACATCTACTGCCGCCGGATGCTGTTCCTTTCCAGCTAAAAGAAGCACGGTATTCACTAGTTTCAAAGAGGAACGGGCAGCAAATCCAGCCGCCATTAACTGTTCTGTCAGTTCAATAATCTTCCCGCTTTCCCGGCTGGCCTGTTCTCCGCTTCCCATTCCATCAGCCAGGCTCATAATCGCCTGCCCTTCCAAATTTTTAAAAAATGTGTAATGATCTCCTGATACCCGCTCCCCGGCTTTTGGCGTTCCGGAAATGCCGTAAATCATCTGATACTTGCTTTCTTCTACAAAGCGGAGAACTGAGGATTTTCTGGTTACGATAGCTTTACTGTCCCTGGCCGGGTTCCACTGATATTTCCCCATGGCCTGTCCAAAAAAACCGGCTGCCTCCTTTGCTGTCAGGCAGACACCGTGAGTGGTCCGCAGCGTTAAATATGCCTCCCTCTGCTTATTTTCATATTCCAGAACCAGCATCTTATCCACCTGCATATGATGCCTTCTAAACAGCTTCTTTACTGCCCCTTCCCATTCCCCTGTAATATCTGCCGCCTGTTCCATTTGCCTGGAAAACTCTTCAATAACGGCTGCTAATTCCCGAAACTGTACAATTACTGCATCCCTGCTTTCCAGAAATCGGTTTTTCCATGATAAATTCATCGTAGCCCGGCCAAGGCTCTTATTTAACTGGCTTAAATACTTTTCTTTATGATAACATGCCTGACGGAACAAAGCCGGCATATCTTCCATCCGTATTGCTCCATTTACTTCAAATGACCGCAGCAGGTAGTACAGATAATAATTATCTTCCCTGGCACTGTCCTGATAAAGGCTGCACCTGCTGCAGCTTCCGCATACCATAGCTGCAGCAGTCTGCATAGCTGCCGCCCCGTCTTCCCTGGTCAAATGCTGTCCGTCCATTTCGTCTGTAAAAGACTGGGCCAGGCGTTTTAGCGACGATGCCATATCTCCCAGCCTGGCTGCCGTATATACATTCACATCTGACATATCCAGATTTTTTTGATTCCGTTTTTGAAACAGCACAAAAATCCCTCCTATCCACATATCCTCCTTTGTACACTCAAAAAGATTATATGCGGGCCGGAGGGAAATCATTACTGCGCTTCGATTGGTTTTAACAGGATTTCATCCGGATTCACCAATCCCAGCTTTTCCTTCGCAACTTCCTCAATGTACTGCTTCGTCTGAACATAAATCTTACGCTCCTCCAGCTCTGCCTTTCTCTGCTTTTCCTCTGCAATCTGTTTCTGCAGGTTTTCTTCCCGAATCTGGTATTCCAGATCCTTCCCCCTCAGAGATGCGTTTTTTAAATTTATCACTACAGCCAGGCTGAGCACTACCACGGTAACGCCTGTCAGCGCCATCCGGTTTCCCCACTTGTCCCGCTTTTTCAGCCGGGATCGTCTTACTAAATTCCTCATATGCATCACCACTTTTTATGTCAACGGTCTTTGAAGCGGACTTACTGATTCTGTGTATACCGCCACAGTATGTTGTATTGTCAGTATCTTTATTTTTGCCTTTTTTTCTGCTGGTCTTTTTTCTTTTTATTTTAATACGTTTTATAGCTTTTTGCAATAGCTTCATCACATTTTGACTAATCAGCCAATCATAACCAGCCATACCAAAAAACATTCCTGCAATCACATATCCTCGCAGAATGCCGTCATTTTGCCGGTACAAAAGCGAAAAGGCGGATAAGGCTACGTATATCCAGTAAATAAAATCTTCCAGGCTTACAATCCAGTTTTTCCTTGGAAGAAGCAACCGGCTGATCCGCAGCAAATCATAACAGAACATCAGCCATCCTCCCAGCCCAAGACAGCCTGCAAGAAGGAGGGCCTGACCATACAGCTCACGGCTTATCATTTTTCCACCTATTTAAAGAGCCTGCTTAACAGGGATTCCCCCGCCTTGCGCAGCGCTTCATTTGAACTGTATACCAGGCTGTCAGCCTGTCCATCTACATCTACTTCCCCTTTTTCAAGCGTCAGACGGCTGACACATAAATCCTTTCCCTTAATCGTAAGCAGACCTTTATCCGTATCCAGTATAACCTGGTTTTCATCAAACGATACCACGTCCACAATGCCTGTAATACTCATTTTTCCCCGATCTTCCATCATCAGACGATGGGGACGCCCGATCAATTTCTCATCCATACAAAAAGACCTCCTGATATACCAAACTTAATTCAGTATATTAGGAGATCAACTAAAATATGACTGCCAATCTATTTTTTATAAATATTTATAAAGCTCTTTCGCTTCTTCTTTTTTAACGGTTTCCTGTACGTCTAAAACCTGAACCTTAACTGATTTGGTTCCAAACTGAATCTCAATCACATCTCCTTCTTTTACATTGAGAGATGCTTTGGCTGGCTTGTCATTTACCAAAACCCGCCCGGCGTCACAGGCTTCATTGGCCACTGTCCGGCGTTTTATTAAGCGGGATACCTTAAGAAACTTATCCAGTCTCATATATTATGCATTCACCATATCCTTTAAAGCTTTTCCTGCTTTGAATTTAGGGCTTTTGGATGCTGCGATAGTCATCGGCTCGCCGCTCTTTGGATTTCTTCCTTCTCTCTCTGCCCGCTCTGAAACCTCAAACGTGCCAAAGCCAACTAACTGTACCTTCTCACCCTTAACCAGTTCATCTGTTACAACATCAGTGAAAGCTTTCAGTGCCTTCTCTGCATCTTTCTTAGAAATCTCTGCTTTTTCAGCTACTGCTGCAATTAATTCAGTCTTGTTCATTTATTTTCCTCCTATATTTGCAAATAAGAGCGCATATCTGTCAAATGTAAATCAATGATACGCACCGCCCCAAATTGTGTACCCTATCATTTATATCTGTTTCTTCCCTGTTTGTCAAGGTTTTTCGCCATTTTCCGTCTTCTTTTCTTTTTCTGCCTTTTCCTGCTCTTTCATCTGCTTCCACAGCCTTAAACTCTCCTCTGGAGAAGCAGCCTGCTTATCTCCGAATACGTGAGGATGGCGCCGTATCATTTTCCGGCACAGTCCGTCAATCACGTCCTCAATTGTAAAAAAACCCTCTTCTGCTGCAATCTGGCTGTTCATTACCACCTGCAGCAGTACGTCACCCAGTTCTTCACATAAATTTTCCATATCTTGGCTGTCAATGGCCTGAAACACCTCCTGAGTTTCTTCCTCAAGACACTTTTTCATCGTTTCGAAGGTCTGTTCCCTGTCCCACGGGCATCCATCTTTTGAACGCAGCCGCGCCACAATTTTAATCAAATCTCCAAATGTATTCATGATTCCCCCTCTGCCTGTAAAACTCTTATCCGCAGCTTATCCACAGTATACCCTTTGACAATCATTTTATACTGACAGCCAAATGCAACTGTATCCTTATTCTGCCATAAATCCATTGTGAAAGCAAGCTTTTTGAAATAAAATATCCTTTGGCATCCCCCGGATGGTTTTTGCTTTATAGGATGCAGTTTGCTATAAAGCAAAAAAGAGCCGTGCACTAATGACTTACTTAGCGCACAGCTCCGTTTTTCGTGTAAAAATTTAATCACAGGTATAAGGCATCAAAGCGATATGTCTTGCTCTCTTCACCGCTACTGTTAATGCTCTCTGATGCTTTGCACAGTTTCCGGTAATCCGGCGGGGAAGAATTTTTCCTCTCTCAGATACGTATCTTTTTAACTTATTTACATCCTTGTAATCAATTATGCCATTCTTATCGCCGCAGAAAACACAAACTTTTTTTCTTCTGCGAACGCCGCCTCTTCTTACCTTTGAAGCATCTGCTCTGTCACCTTTATTGAATGCCATTGGTGTTGTCCTCCTTTTCATATTCCGGAACCGCATCGCGGTCTTGTGATACATTTGTTATCCTCTGAGCTGAAAGACAGCCTGTCCGCTGATCGCTGCACGTTGCAGCCAGCTTCCGATTATACAGTCCTTACCATACTAATTAAAGGGAAGGCCTTCATCTTCAACTCCGTCTGGAATGTTCATAAATCCATCGCCGATAGCACTGGATGGCGCCGGTCTGGAACTGGCTGCTGGCTGCTGATAACTGCTATTGTAATTGCCATTATTCTGATAGCCGCTCATGTCTGATGCAGCCCCTTTGCTGTCAGCAAACTCCTGATCCTCTATGATAACATCTGTGGTATAAACTTTTTGACCATCTCTGTTAATGTAGCTGCCCGTCTGAATCCGTCCGGATATCAAAACCCGCATCCCCTGATGAAAATACTTCTCTGCAAACTCCCCTGCACGATCAAATGCCACACAGTTAATAAAATCTGCTGTCTGCTGATCATTTCCATCCTGGCTCCTGCGTCCTCTCCGGTCAACTGCCAGGGTATATCTGGCTATTGCCATGGTTCGCTCGCCCTGGGAATACCTTACTTCCGGATCCCTGGTCAGCCTGCCCATAAGAATCACTCTGTTCATACACTCACTCTTTCTCTTATGCTTCCTGCTTTACAACTAAATAGCGGATAACTGGTTCCATAATACGAATGTGAGCTTCTACTTCGTTGGGGCAGTTAGAATCGCCTTCAAACTGAATGAAATAATAAAAGGCTTCCTTCATCTTCTGAATTTCATAAGCCAGCCTCTTCTTACCCCACTCGTCGACATTGGTTACCGTACCGCCAAAACGGGTAATATAACCTTTCACCTTTTCGATTACTGCTGCTCTTTCTTCGTCTTCCAGCTTCACATTCAGAACAACTGCTAACTCATACTTGTTCATCTTGTTTTACCTCCTTGTGGTCTCTGGCCCCTGTCAATAGCAAAAATATCTGCCTTGGTCAGCCTTACTGTTTTGCTGTCAGGAGCAAGGAATATAATATGTCACAGATAGTTAGTCTACCAAATTTTCCGAAATTATGCAAGTACTTTTTTCTGTTTTATTGCTTTTTCACGGTTTTCTTAAACCTCTTGTATTTTTCTCCACCATTTTCCTTGCCACCATAACCTGATGACCACAGCCAAGGCATTTTAAGCGGAAGTCTGCCCCCACCCTTAAAATTTCCCATTCCTGACTTCCACAGGGATGAGGCTTTTTCAGCTTAACAATATCTCCCAGCTCATACTTTGGTTTTTCTGTCACCACAATATCCCCCTGTACTGATCTTTCAAATCCGTTCTGAATTGCCAAAACACTCAACTACAGCATATTTATTATATCATCAAGTACCTGACCGATAGGGCCGCTGATAACCAAATCTGCTCTGCCGTCCATAGGTGTTACCGATTTATTAATCAATACCAGCCTGTTTCCCTGGTAATAGTCTGTCAGCCCTGCCGCCGGATACACTGTAAGAGAAGTCCCTCCTATTATCAGCATGTCAGCTTTTTGGATATACTGGACTGCTTTTGCTATGGTATGCTGATCCAGCCCTTCTTCGTAAAGAACCACATCTGGTTTAATTGTTCCGCCGCAGGAACATCTGGGCACTCCCTCTGCCGTTATAATTGCATCCAGCCCAAAAGCCTGACCGCACCGGGTACAGTAATTCCGGTGAATGGAACCGTGCAGCTCCAAAACCTCCCTGCTTCCTGCCGCCTGATGAAGTCCGTCAATATTTTGAGTAATGACTGCTTTCAATTTTCCTATTGTTTCCAGTTTGCTCAACGCGATATGGGCTTTGTTGGGCTTTGCATCCTTAAAAATCATCTTGTCTTTATAGAACCGGTAAAATTCTTCTGGATTTCGAACATAAAAGCTATGGCTGATAATAGTTTCCGGAGGAAAGCGGTATTTTTGATTATAGAGCCCGTCAACACTTCTAAAATCTGGAATCCCGCTTTCCGTAGACACTCCTGCACCGCCGAAAAATACGATCCGGCTGCTCTCATTTATCCACTGCTTTAACTGCTCCTTTGCATCCATCCACATCCCTTCCCTTCTTTGGCATTTGCAGCTATGCTGCCTTGCTTACGATTCCTGTCATGGTTCTTCTGGTTCTATTATATAAAACCTTCCTAAAATCCACAAGAAATTCAAACAATCTCGTCCAAAAAAATCCGGCTGCCTGCTGTAATTCCCCAGGAATTTGGCTGACATCCATATCCCAGCATCCACTGGGTCAGATCCCCTATGGATATCGTCCACGCCTCTTTCGGGATTTCACTTCCGATTTTCCTGATTTCAGAACCGCCCTGGGTAATTTTCCAGGAAAACAGGCCGTGATTTTCCGGTATCTGCTCATCCACAATCCCGATTTCTACCCTTTGTTCTTTCCCCTTTAAGCGGACATTTCCCATAAATTCATTTAAATTTACAATCCTTGCCATAATCGCCGGACGGGTTTCACACACCTTTTCCAAATACGCTTCTTCTGCATATAGAAAGCGGCGCTGAGGTTTTTCTTTTCCCCAGAAACACTCCATCCCAACCATTTCCTCCCCATCATAGAGAAGGTCCCATTTGCCATATTCGCTTTCAATTTCCTTCCAAAGCCTGGCCATATATGCCGGGGTTCTAAGTGCAAAAGCGGAATATCGGTTTTCCAGCCAGCGATTCAGCCATGCTCCTGTTTCAGCCGCCTGCGCTTCTCCTCTTACCCGTTCCCGGCGAAGAAGTTCCCCTTTCCCGTTCAGGCAAAAATCCGGCTGCTGGTACACATACGAAAATCCAAATGGCTGATAGATTGCAGGGTCAGCCGGCATTAAAAAGGTAAAAGGCATCTGCTCCCGGTTCTGGTCAGCCAGCATATGGTTAAGAAGCGTTCGCATACAGCCCTGGTGCCTCCACTGAGGCTCTGTGGCCACACCTACAATATAGTCCAGCAAATATTCCCTGCCCTCCCAGAAAACTGGATAGGGGTTTCTCTGAACCATAGAAATCACTTCCCTTTCAGAATCCCCATACCCGTTAAAATGTTCCAGTACTAAAATTTGATTATCCTTACATTTTTCTTTATAATAATAATCAAGAAATCTGGAGGAATCCTCCTTAAAACACTGTTCCCACAGTTTCCGGCTTCTGTCTTTTTCCTTCTGCCCTAAATACCGGAGTTCTGCCTGACCTTCCATTTCCATCTCTCCCTTCTCTGCTGTCTGACAGCAGATTATGGCTTTCTCCTGATCAAAAAAATTACTGTCATAAATAGGGTTGTCGCAATACCGGGCATTTCCACAATATATAGTAAAATCACATCACATTTAAACTATATATTCTATATCTTTGCCTGTTTGCAGCAGCCCCTCAGATATAAGCAAGCTTCCTTAGTTTAGAAGTTCTTTTGCCTTACCATGTATTTTCTGGCATATCCCACAGGCTGATAGCTGAGCTTTGCCTGCCGCAGTCCGGGAATTCCCACATCATCCTCTCGGTTCACTAAAACTGCATCTGAAAATTCATGGATTAAAAACTGCTGATTAATAAATTGATATAATCCTTTTACATTAGGATTCGCTTTTTCTATACTGATAACAGCCATTTTCTCTCTGGAATTGTAGCTTCCTGCTGTAAATGCCTGCAGCTTTCCATCAATGTAAACCCCGCCCATCTGTACATGAAGATGAGAACAATTTTTCAAAATCTCATGGATCCCCTCCACTTCATAATCCAGCTCCCAGGCTTCCTCCACCTCATTTCCTTTCTGTTCCCTCCAGAAGCTTAAAAAGTCCCACACATCCTGGCGGTCAGAACAGCAAAGTTTCCGGTATTCATAACGCCCCTCGTACTCCCGCATAAACGCATTAACAAGATTCTTTTTCTTATGGAGCTTTTTCCCGGCAAGAGTCCGCATTGCCTCCCCGTCGTAAAGGTAATCTTTTAAGTCTTCCATTTCTTTTACTTCAAACTGCTCTGGATCCAGATTTAAATATTCCACAGCCTCCTGGTCTGCAAGAAAAATCCACAATGGACGCTTTAACTCTTGATTAAAATATCTGACTATCTGTTCAAAAAAATAAGGCAAATCCTCCTGCCTGCATAAAGGCATTGCCGATGAAATCTTTCCCTCATTTTCCATCAGCCACTGAACTGCCCTGCCTTCACTGACAGCAAAACGCACCTTATATGCATCTCTCCACAAAAAACTGTCCAAAAAAACGCTGTCACATGTCTTATTAGGCCGCAGCGAAAAAAATGGCGTTAACTGACGGATATCACAAGCTGTAATCCGTTTAAATTCCAGCTTCTCAACATTTGTTAAACTCTCTGTCATAGTAAAACCCTTCAGCTCCTTCTGATAAAATCCTTGTGGCATTTGGGACAATGAATACTAACCTTTCCCTTTCCTCTGGGAATCCGAATCTTTTGCCCGCAGCCAGGACATCGGTAGATATGGTAATGGAGCGTCTGCTTTGCCCGCTGCTTCCACCTCTGAAAGATTTCCCCTGCCTGAAACCGCAGACGCAAATACCGTTCATTTTCCAAAAAACGTGCTGATGTATTTTTAGAAAACATCCGAAAATAACTGTAGAACAAAACCGCCAGCGCTATCCAATACAGAATCCGGATTCTGGCCAGCAGATTAATAACCAGCAGAATTATGATACAGACATTTAAAAAACGTGCAAACGGATCTGTCCCGTATCTGCCGATCATAAACTGCTGTATCATCCGTTTCCATTTATCCTTCTGTTCTCCCATGTTCCCTTATGCCTTTCCATGATTATCCATACCTCTCACTATACCTTTGAGCCGCTTTTATGTCAAGGTATAAAACAATCTGACCTTTTTAATCGGAACTTCTCAAATCAAATGCAGCCTCTCTTAAAGCAGCATAGAATCCTTTTAAAATTGTTCTGTGCAAGGGTAATGCAAATAGTACTCCGTCTAAAGCAAACTGGAAAACAAAAGATTTTATACGGCAGCATTGGCTTTTCAAAAGAAAAAAGAATTCCGCTATGCGAAATTCTTTTTTCTTACACCACTATTCGTTTCTCTTATCTGGCCAGGCATATGTATTTTAAATACGATTTAAGTCAGAATTTCTCGTGCGGCTGAACAGCCGGTCAAAGCTGAAGCCGCGCCTTGCCATTACTGCGGAAAAATTCTCACAATTATAAAACTGTTCCCGGCACATCCACTGGGGACAGGGCTGACTTCCCCAATATCCAAACGTATTAAAGGCATATCCCATCTCTTTTCCGTTCATAACCACACCTCCAGACATTTTAAATTTGTTTACTTTGTTTCTTTTTATGTTTTTATCATAACCAATACTGGACATTTTGTCTATACTCTGCTAATCTGAAAGTATCAAAAAAATATGTATCCTCAGTACAAATATCATTCAGGGAGGTTCGGAAAATGGCAGTACGCTTTCGGGAAATTTATGAAAAAACTCATGAATTGTATAAGCTCCAGATTTTAGCCGGAAAAAATGGTATGAATCACGTAGTAGGATGGGTCCATATGCTGGAGGATGAAACCATCGTCAGCCGCTTTTCCGGTCAGGAGCTTGCCGTTACCACTGGGATTAAAGCGGTAGAAACAGACTGGCTCCTTCATGTTGTAATGGCTATGAAAAAAAATGACTGTACCGGAATCATCATTAATACTGGCATGTATATTCACCAGATTCCCCAAAACGTGATTGACTGGTGCCAGCAGCAGGATTTTCCTCTTTTGGTGATGCCTTGGGAAATTACAGTAACACGGCTGATTCAGGACTACTGCATGAAAATTATGCGCCGGGATCAGAAGGATAAAGAAGTGGGGATCCTGTTTAAGAACATTATGAAAGGCAGGGAAATTACAGACGCAGTTCTTTCCCAAATCCAGCCCCGGTTCGATGTCCAGGGTACCTTCCGCATTTTTTGTATCCGCATCCGCTATGAAATAGAGGAATCAGCTTCCTTTCACCATGCACTTTTAAAACTGGAAAATATTTTTGGTCTTTGGCAGAATGGGAAAAAAATCCATATCCCTTATCTGATTATTGAATTTGATGATTTTTATGCCTTGCTGGTCAATAACTTTCCGGGGGAATCGGCCGAAGCGCTGGTTCAGCAAATTTTAAAGCAGTTCTCCTACTTTACGGAAAACAAAAAACTGAGTCTTGGAATCGGCCCGGAAGTATCCGGAATCCAAGGCCTCCGCACTGCCTTCCGGCGTTCCCGGATTGCCGCAAAAATGGCCTTTCAGACAAAGCAAAAAGTGGTTGACTTTGATGAAATGGGATTCTTTAAAATTCTCTTCGCTTCTGAAGATACCGCTATTTTAAAAAGTTACGAGTCCCAGATGCTGGGACCTTTAAAAGAATATGATGAACGGCATCATTCCAATTATCTGGAAACCCTTCGAAGCTACATAGAAAATGACCGCAGCCTCATGGGGGTAGCTGCTTCCACCTACACCCACCGCAATACGGTCAATTACAGAATTCAAAATATTAAAAAACTGCTGAATAATGATCTGAAAACGCTGGAAGATTTATTTCCTTACCAGGTTGCCTTTTACATACAAGATATGAATCTGTAGGTCTGAAATATGTTAAACATTGGTTCCTGATTTCTGCCAAATATACAGCGCTTTTCGTTACAAATTCCTTATCTCCCTACAGCAGGCAGGCCCATACCGTATCTCCCTTCACAGCGCCTGCCTGCTGGGGCAAAATCTCAATCAGACAATTGCAGCCGGCCATGGCAGATAAGGCGCCGGCAGCATGGTTTCCAGTTGCAACCCATGCCTTTCCGTCTTCCTCATATCCTCTAAGAAACCGCCTGGCGCCTGCCGGTTTCCTGTAATCGTTTTCCAGCCTGACCTTTTTTCTTTTTGGAATCCAGCTTTTATCTCTGGAAAGATATCCAATTACCGGGCGTACAATTAGTTCAAAATTAACCGCTGCTGCAAAGGGATTTCCTGAAAGGCAGATAAGCAGCGTCTGATCCAATACAGCAGCCAAAACCGGGGCGCCTGGTTTTACATTCACCTGCCAAAATAACTGTCTGGCAGAAAGACGGCGGATTACTTCATGAAGAATGTCCTTCTCCCCCACCGATACGCCTCCTGTGGTGATGATTAAATCTGTCTGCTCAGAAAGTCTGCGGATACATTCTGCCATTTCCTCCGGCTCATCCTTACATTGACCGGAATAACTTGCCAAAATTCCAAGCTCTGCCAGCCTTCCGCTGATCCAGTATCGATTTGAATCATAAATTTTTCCAGGCATTAGCTTTTCCCCAGGTTTTGTCAGCTCATCCCCTGTCGATATCACGGCAATCTTTGGTTTTTGATACACAGCAACCGGATCCATTCCTAAGCTGGCCGCCAAAGCAATTTCACATCCGCCAAGTTTAGCTCCTTTTTGCAGCAGCAAGGAGTCTTTTTTATAATCCTCTCCCTGAAAACAGTAATTTTCATATGGCCGTGAGCCTTTATAAATCAGCACCTGCTCCTGTCCATAGTCGCTGTCTTCCTGCCGCACCACAGTATCTGCCCCCATAGGAATCGGCGCCCCCGTCATAATCCTGACTGCTTCTCCAGCTTTTATCTGGCCGGGGAATACCTCCCCGGCATATACCCTGCCCACCACCTGAAGACATACGGGGGCTTCTTTACTGGCGGCTTCCGTATCCTGTCCCCGTAAAGCATATCCGTCTAATGGAGATCTTGGAAAGGGCGGCTGGTCCGCCATGGCCCTTCCCTCCTGTGCCAGGATCCATCCTGCTGCTGTCAGCAGCGGTAAATTTTGGGTTTTTGTTATTGGCTGCATCTGCTGCTGCAAACAGCGCACCGCATCTTCTATCTGAAGCATGGCTTTCACCTCTTTGTCACGATTGTTAATAAAATCAGCGTTTCACTTTTAACGCAAGCATAAGGAAATTCAGCAGCACAAATCCTATTATCATGGTAGTCAAATACACCTGGATCCCGCCAATCTGAGCAGTGACCGCTGCTATAGACTCCATCCCGTTTCCATTTAAAAAGCCTGTCATCTTATTCGTTGCCACAATTCCAATTGCCATAGGGAAGGTCATTCCAGCAAAACCTGGAGTAAATGGAACTGCAAAAAATTTAGGCAGCTTTATCAAAATAAAAATTAAAGATGCCAGCACACAAGCATACAGAAGAAACACAACCATCTGATTCGGGTTTGATATAACATTCAGGTAGCTGACCACGCAAAGGCTGCAGGGCGCTAAAACCACAGCCATAGTGTGATAAACTGCAGGCTTTACTTCCACAGTTATCAGCCGCCAGATCATAAATGGAATCAAAATAAAGTATATGCCAATACCATAGTAAACTACATACTTTAAAATCCCTGCCGCATTCATAGCGCCGCCTACTACACAGCTTACCATAATTCCATTATAAGTTACAAACCAACTTGGCACAAACGTATTGATATCACGCTTTTTTATCACGTTCCGGTAAGTAAAAACCAGAATGTGAACTGCATGGAGCCCCAGAGCCACAGCCCAAAGGGCCTTTCCAAATCCAGGCACAAAATCAAAATAATAGCTCCCCAAAATCATCATCACCATAGTAAATCCAGCGTATAAACTGCAAGGCACTACCGTTTCATATTCTTTCTTGCAGGTTTCCGGAAATCGAATGATTTTTACAAGATAGAAAAGAATCACAGCCGTTGCCGCCCACATCGAAATATGGCGGATCCAGGTATATCCCATACCAGAATAAACATTCGACAAGGTAAGCGCTCCTACAAAAGCAGGCAGTACTGGCACAGGCATTCTCTCTAGTCGTTCCACGAAACGTTCCCCTTTCTTTTTCCTGAATTTATTTTCTGTTCTCTCATTTCCATTCCCTTTTTAAGAGGGTTTACTCATCATAATAATATTCGAAGTTTTCATCCATATGGAAAAAATCAGAATAGTCAATATCAAATACCGGCTTTTTTACGTTAGCGATGTTAATTTTCCTTGCAATAAGCTGCTGTAAAATCCCTCCATAAGCCAAATCCCCCTGAAGGATAGCTCCTGTAATTTTTCCATCCCTGCAGATAATTTTTTTATAGGAATCCTTTTTTTCCTGAACCATTACCTGAAAATTCCCTTCCTCAGGGTTTACTTCCCCAAGGGACATGGATGGAATTCCCAAAAAATTCATTGTGGCCTTGCTGGCAAAAAAGTCTGTCATACACCGTTTCTCTCCTGCCATATTGGCCGCTGCTATAATCCCTTCTTTCACAGCCGCCGGCCAGATAAGGCTGGTGCCTGATACATCGCCGGCGCCATACACCCGGTCGTCATTGGTCTTGCCTGTTTCATCGTAAATCAAACCCCATTTCCCGATTTCAATTCCAGAACCTTCCAAAAATTCTATATTTGGCCGAACACCAGCCGTAACCACCATATAATCACATGGCAGACGCCTGCCGTCCGTTAAAATTACTTGGCAGATCTGCCCCCTTTCATCTAATACCGCTTCTTCTATGCCTACGCCGTAATACTGGGAAATCCCTTTCTCTGCAAATGCCTTTTGGTACGTTTTTGCTGCTGGTTCATCCAACTGCTTACTTAACAGCCATCCTGCCGACTCAACTAATGCTGCTGTTTTTCCCATCCCAAGCAAGCCCATTACACAGTCTAATCCTACCAGCCCTGCACCCATTACAATCATATGCCTGGCCTGTTTTGCCACTTCCTTTATCACATCCATGTCCTGGATATTCCGAAAACCGCATACATTGGATGCTTCCTTTAAATGCTTAACCGGCGGGATGTACGTATGGGAGCCAGTGGCAATCAATAATTTATCATAAGCAACCCTTTCCCCATTTTCCAGAACAGCCTGCTGCTCCTTCCGCTCCAGCCCTACACAAGTTCTGCCTTTCATCCACTGAATCCGGAAGCGCTCTGTAAAATCTTTTTCAACGAAGGTAAGCTGGTCCAGATTTCTTTCTCCGCTTAAATAATGATGCAGGATACACCGGGAATAAATTTCATTATCTCTGGAAATCAATACAATTTCACTTTCTTTATCCAGCCTTCTTAGTTCCTTCGCTCCGTGAATCCCGGCTGCAGAAGAACCTAATATTACGTATCTCATACCTGCACCTCCTCCAGGGTAATCGCTTTCATAGGGCACATCTCCACACACATGGGATTGGCCCATCCGTCTGCGCTTCTATGTACGCACATATTGCATTTCATGATTTCCTTTTGCTTTAGGCTGTCATACTTCAAGATTCCATATGGGCAGGACATAATACACATGTAACAGCTTGCACACTGGTTTTTGTCATACTCCACATATCCGGTTTCCGGATTTTTTTTCATAGCTCCGGTCATACACGTATAGACACACTCCGGCCGTTCACAATGACGGCAGAATATAGGAGCCGGCTTTGTCCCACTGTCTATGGTAACCCGGTTCCTGGCATCGCCGCTTTCTGTCTGATGGCTTACCACGCACGCCGTCACACAAGTCAGGCATCCAATACAGCGGTTCCGGTCAATTTTAATTCGCTTCATAGTCTGTACCAAGCCTTAATGGAAAATAAGGTCATTTTCAGTTAAGGCGCAAACATTAAGGATGAAAGATGTGTTTGCCTATAATTCCTTTCTTATATTTTTCTCTCATCCTTTTCCTGCTTATTTCCTGCTTCAAACAATTTTCTGTATCCAGATATCACCGGACTTTTTCAAACCGGACCGGCGTTGCTTTATAGGATGGTTCTTTGGAATACGGATCGTAAATAGATGGTGTCAGTTTATTGCATTCGATATAATGAATCGGGGCATACAATTCTTTATAATTTACCCGGTCTGTCAGCTTAACGGAAAACCGGGCATTTTGTCCGTTGGCAGAAAATACCTGTATTTCCTCCATCTCCCGAATTCCATGCTCGTTTGCCAGCCGGGTATTCATGTACAAATACGCTTTCTTTACCGATACATCCTCTACAAATTTTACTTCTTTTGTCCGGCTCTGGGTATGCCATTGCCCCACGCTTCCCCGTCCGGTATTCAGCATATAGGGAAATTCCTCTGTTAGCGGCAATGGATTTTCCCCCACCGCTTCAAATATAAACTGAGCTTTTTTCGATGGGGTAAAAAATTTCCCGTCGCTGTAAAGCCGCCTCTGCTCCTGGCTAAACTCCGCCTCTTTTCCTTCTGGATAGGGCCACTGGATCCCATTGGAATTTTCCAGTCCCTCCCAGGTGACTCCTGTAATATCACAAGGCATATTGCGGGAACATTCCTTCATCAATTCAAAGCAGGCTTTAGGAGTTTCCCAGCCCTTTAATGCATCTCCCATCCCAAGTGCTTTCCCAACGCCGAGAACTGCTTCATAGTCAGAAATCTCATTGGCTTCCCGCTCCAGCACCGGACGCATCGCTGACAAACGCCGCTCCAGATTAATGTAGGTTCCTTCTTTCTTAAGACCTGGAACCACCGGGAAAAATACGGTACAGTCCTCTGCGCTTTCAATGGTATCATAAATGTCCTGAACCACAAAAAGCTCCAGTTTCTTTGCCGCAGAAGCAAATGTTTCATTATTCACCCAACTGTGCCTTGGATTGGTGCATAAAATCCACAAGCCTTTGATTTCTCCTGCATGGATTCCTTCAATAATCTGGTTATAGGTTTTGGTCGGTTTTTTTGCCAGCATTTCCTCATCTACCCTGAGCACCTCTGCAATCCGCTTCCTTCTGTCCGGATTTGCAAAATCTCCGCCTCCATAGAAAACTGCCGTATTGCTGAAGGTTCTGGAACCCATTGCATTGCATTGTCCGGTAATCGAGTTTGCTCCGGTTCCAGGTTTTCCAATATTTCCTGTCATCAGCGCCAAGTTAATAATCGCCTGGGCTGTGCGCACTGCCTCATATCCCTGATTGACTCCCATAGTCCACCAGAAGGAAACCCGCCTGCCATGGCCAATCAGTTCCACCAGCTCTAAAATCTGCTCTTTGGAAAGTCCTGTCCCCTGCACGCCCCGTTCCAGCGTGTAGCTTGTTACAAATTCTTTAAATTCCTCAAATTTTTCTGTGTGTTCTGAAATAAATTTGTGATTGATATAGTTCTTTTCAATCAACTGGTTAGCCACCGTATACAGCAGCAAAAGATCACTCCGCCATTTCAAACCGTACCAGTAATCGGCATTCATCGCTGTTTCTGATTTTCTTGGATCAATTACAATCACTTTATGATTTGGAACCTGGTTCTTCCTTACCCGCCCCCATAAAATCGGATGTGCCACTACTGGATTGGAGCCAATAAAAATAATCGTATCGGATAATTCCAAATCCTCCAGGGTATAACCTGGGGCATCGAAACCATAGCTTTGCTTGTGGGCCACTACCGCGGTGGCCATGCAAAGCCTGGTATTGCCGTCTACATTGGCCTGCAGGTAGTTGCGCATTACATGGCCAAAAATAGCAAATTCTTCTAAAGTAAGCTGCCCGGTACTAATTCCCGCCACACTTTCCTGTCCGTACTGATCCTGAAGCTCTTTTATTTTATCTGCCACATGCCGAAATCCTTCTTCCCAGGGAACCGTCTGAAAGGTTCCGTCTTTCTGCCGGATCTTTGGCAGGCAATTAGGCTTTACTGTAGTCTGCTGCTTATCTAAAGACAGCCCTTTAATGCAGCAGAAACCATCATTAACCGGATATCCTTTTGTGGGAACCGTCTTTACTACCCGGTTATCTTCCACGTAAAAATCCAAATTGCAGTCAATGGCGCAATAATTACAGGTTGATTGTATCTTTTTCATATCTCTGCTCTCCTAAATGAAAACTCAGTCAAAATAGATGCCGCTCCAGTATACGCAATCCTTTTTTATCGTTTCCGGCATTAGCTTCACATCTTTTAAGGCCCATTTTTTATATTCAGCAAATCCTACCCGATCGATTATATATCCAATATGCTCTTTGCCTCCCGGTGCGTCTTTAGCAATATACTCTTCGACAAATTGATACGTATTCAGAATAATTTTAATGATATTCTCTTCATCCGCCCACACCAGAAAATCCTCACCCAGCCTGGGATTGCGCTTTCCCGTTCTTCCCATGATAGTAAGTTTATAGTATTTCTTTTTACTTCTTGTCAGCGCCCTGGTGGGACATTTGGTAATACAAACGCCGCAGCCTACACATTTTTCTTCATCGCGGATAATTTTATCATTCTCCATTCTTAATGCATTCACTGACAGTTTCTTACAGCCCTTGATGCAGGCCTGGCAACTGACACATCGCTCCGGGTTATACTGAGGCATTGTCATGCCAATAATGCCAAAATCGTGCATTCTGGCCTTCGCACAGTCATTGGAGCATCCGGTACAGGCAATTTTAAAGTGCAGATCATTTGGAAACACTGCTTTCTCAATTTTTTTTGCAAGTTCTGCTGTATTGTAATTAGCGAAAGGACATACATTATTTCCAATGCATGCGCTTATATTTCTGGTTCCTGAAGCTGGATATCCGGTTCCCGGATCCGTTTGGTTGATTTCCAAACACTCAATTATCGGCTGAAGTTTCTGGTTAACTGCATCCATATCCTCAAATCGGATTCCTTCAATTTCAAAGCCCTGGCGGGTGGTTAAATGAACGTAGCCATTTCCATACTCCTGTGCAATCTCCTGCACCATCCCCAGAACCTTTGCATTCAAATACCCTCCCGGCACCCGAATTCTGGAAGCGCCTATCCCCCGTTCCTTTGATACCCGAAAGGCATTCTTTTTTAATTTTTTCGTGTTAATATCCAATCCCATTTCCCCACCTCCTAATCAATCAGCTCTTTGCCATCCACATAATTGAATACCGGCCCATCCAGGCAAATATAGGTGGAGCCAATCTTGCAGTGCCCGCATTTGCCAAGGCCGCAGCACATTTTCCGTTCATGAGAAATCCAAATGTTTTCCTCTGCCGTCCCCAATTTTAGAATTTCCATTACAGAAAATTTAATCATAACAGGCGGCCCTACACAAATAAAGGCAGCATTTGACAGGTTTTCAAAGGTTAAATCCGGTATATATTTTGTCACCATCCCCACATTCCCTTCATACCCCTCTGGCGCCGTATCTACTGTTTGGATAACAGAAAGCTTTTGCTTCCAAAATGCAAAATCATCCCGGAACAAAATATCCTTTGGAGATTTAAAGCCTGCAATCAGCCTGGTACTGACTGACTGCTCTGGATGATGGGCAAAATACTCCACAACGCCTCTTACTGGCGACAAACCTGTTCCTCCCGCAATAATTACCAGCTCTTTTCCCCGGTATTGATTAATGTCAAAGCCGTTTCCATATGGTCCGCGAAGAAGGAGCTCCTGGCCTTCATAAGTTTCAAAAATCTCATTCGTTACCTTCCCTACACGGCGGATTGTAAAGTCTACTGTATTCTCGCCAATACCGCTGACTGAAATTGGCGCTTCTCCATATTTGGGCAGGGAAATCTCAAAAAACTGCCCTGGCTTTACGATCCCTGCATCATGGAATTCCATGCGGAAGGTATATTCCAGATCCGTATGGCGGATCACCTTCTGAATCATAGATAACTGGGGAATGTACTCATTCTTCATCTGCCTTCTCCTCCTTTGCCAAACGGTTGATACAGTTGGAATAGGAAATATATTCAGGACATACATTATCACAGCGGCCGCAGCCAACACACATGATGTAGCCAAACCGTTTTTCAAAATCATAAATCTTATGCATTACTTTAAACCGCATCCGATCCCCCTGGTTTTGCCTGTAGCTGTGGCCCCCTGCCATATCGGTATAGCCATCTATCTGACAGGATGCCCATACCCGCCTTCTCTCTCCTGTTCTGGGATTATCCCGGTAAAAAATGTCCTGCATAGTAAAACAGGTACAGGTGGGGCAGACAAAATTACAGCGGCCGCATCCGATACAGCGGCTTCCGTATTCCTTCCATATTTCATTCGTAAAGCTGGCATTTGATAATTTCTTTGGCAGGGCAACCTGCTCTTTATTTTCTTTCGGAAATTCCGGTGTTACTAAAACGGTTTCTGCTGCAACTGTGGCGTCGTCTTCTCCCGTATTTTCAGGCATTTTTCCTGCTAACTCCATTTCCAAGTCTGAATCCTTCACATCCAGAAGCATTTCGTCCTCTCCAGCCTTTATATAAGCATCATAATTTTCGCTTTGGCTGGTTCCCATACTGATACAAAATCCCGAATCACAAGTTACCGCACAGCCCATCAGAATAAACTTTGTCCGCTCGCGCACTCTTTTGTAATAATAATCTTCAAATCCATTTCTTAAATAAATTTCATCCAGACGTTTTACTGCATGAAGATCGCAGGAACGCAAAAAAATCAACCGATCCTTTTTTGGCCCTTCCGGTACCCTGGCCTGGCCTTCTGTAAAATAAAACAAAGTTTCGTTGATTGCCAGCAGGACTTCCTTAAAGGAATAGTCTGACTTCTGATCCCATACAATCTGATCCGGCGAAATCACCCTGCCATACCGGATAATGTCCGTATCAGAAAAACACCCCTCCCCTTCCATTCGTTTGGGCGCAAATATATCATACCGTTTTGCCCACATTCCAAACAGCTTTTCCCCGTCTGCCTTTGATAACCGATATCCCATAACTGCTCCTTTCCCGCTTTTATTTTCAGACACGCTCTAAGTCGTTTCCAATATTTTATCAACAGGGCAAAAAAAATTCTGTGACTTTTATCACAGAATCGAATTAAAATCTTATTCTTTTTATCATTTTTGTTTCATTATTTGATACTGTATAACATATCCTCTTTGTTAGTTATATCATGTTATCTGTTTCACAACTCCTCATTAATCTGCCCTGTCTTATAAAACCGTGACATTCGATCTGCGTCTAAAATCGTAATTCTTTTCCGTTCCATACGGATTAGCCCTAAATCAGCCAGTGTGCCGCATAACCGGGATGTTGTTTCCCTGGGCGCTCCCAGCATGTCCGCAAGAAACGTAATGCTTAAATTAATATCAATTTCGATTCCTTCCTGGGTTCCTTTTCCAAAATCCCTGGAAAGCTTCCAAAGTTTGGCTGCCAGCTTCCGTTCCATATAAATACTTCCCATAGTATTCTTCAACTGATGCCCCATCCGCCACACCTTTTTTTCCTGCGCCACTAAAACTGCCTTTGTGAGGCCAAAATCTTTTTCCATCAGTTCCAAAAAATGGCACACTGAAATCACAAAAATCCGGCTCGTTTCTATGGTTTCGCAAAACAAAGAACCATTGTGCGTATCCAGTACATGCTCATTCAGCAGCGTCCCCGTACCAAAGATAAATATAATTTTTCGTTTTCCATTGTGGGTCAAATTATAGATGATGGATTTTCCGGTTAACTGGATATACACAGATTTCAGCGGTTCTCTGGCGCGCATTACCACACATTGCTTTGGAAACAGCTTTACTTTTCCCTGGCGCCAAAGCTGCTGGAGTGTTTCCGGCCGGGTTTCTTTAAAAAGTTCCAGCTTGCTTAATGGATTCTCTCTATACATATAAAAATTCACTTTCTTTTATCTGTGTAATGGTATCATTTGCAGTAAAAGGAACCACCTTTCGATGATTCCTTTCCTTTTATTTCCTCTATTTATGTAGCTATAATTTCGAATACCCAAAACTATTCACTAATGCATCCAATTTTTTACCCTGTTTGCAGAATGGACATTCTACAAAATCATGGGACTCATAGTCCGGCAAATCTTTATCTGTAAACACAGAATTAATGTGATATCCGTAAATATCTTCCACCGCACTGAATAAGGCTGATACTCCCTGTACCGTTCCGTTGTAATACTGAACCGCTTCAATACACTTGATCAGCGTTTTTCCGCTGGTTACATCAGCCAGAAGGATAATTACATTTTTTCCAGAAATCATCGGCCGGATATTGTCCCGAAAAATTAGCTGACTGTTACTGTTGTACTCCGGCGTTACCACATATATGGTTTTATGGGCATTCTTTGACATAAAACCTGCCTGAGTTAATTCCTGAGCCAAATATGCTCCAATTACCTGAGTACCGTCTACACACAGGATGGAATCCACAATAGTTCCGTACAGATACATCCCTTTCAGCGCCCTTGCCGCCGCCAGCGCCTCACTTTGCCTGGCTCTTAAGGTGGTGGTATCCACATAATAATTAATATGGGAGTGATTGGTTGCAAAGTGTCCTGGTGTTATCTTGATTGGTACATTAGTTGCAGACATCAGCTTATATGTCCTGGTTTCCATATAGCCCCCTTTCCGCAGCGTTTTAAAACCGCCGCTTTCCCCTTTATGCTCTTTGAACTTGATTGCCTCACACATGTCTGACTGCAGCAAGTTCCTTTCTCTCATTATATCATGGACCTGTATCAAAAGGAAGAAATATTTTCTTTAAATTTTGTTTTTGAAATTTTGTTTTACACTCTCGTTTTAAATTTTTCTTCCCTTTTACGAATCTTGTGACATACGGTTTTGCACCTTAGATTTGTGGGGTCGGCAGTTGGAGGCCTTTTCCTATCCGCTGGAGTAAAACCTCTCTTTACCTTACTTTCCGTTCAAAGCTGCTTTTTATCCATAGCTCATCCCTGTATTTTGCCACTGCCCGCCTGGATATCTGAATCCCCTCCGCCACCAGACATTCTGTCAACTTAGCATCGCTGTAAGGATTTCTTTTATCCTCGCTGTTTATCAATTCCCGAATCCGCTCTTTAATATGTTCGGCAGACAGTTCTTCTCCGTTTTCATCGGCTGATACAGTTCCTGAAAACAGATTTTTCATTAAAATTGTTCCTGCTGGCGACTGGATATATTTTCCCTTAACAGTTCTGCTGACAGTAGACGGATGAATCTGAAGTTCTTCTGCCAATGCACTCATGGTCATTGGCTTTCGTTTCCCTTTCCGGCAGAAGTAGTCTTTCTGTTTATCTAAAATTCCCTTAGAAACGGCGTACATGGTTTCCCGCCGCTGCTCAATGCTGGAAATTACAAAACGGCTCCTCTCCAATTTCTGCTTAAAGTATTCAAATAGCTCCGGATCCTTTGTTTCCTTCATCATATGAAGATAATAGTCATTAATGTGGTATTCTCCCAGCCATTTATCATTAATCGTAATCTCCCACCGGCCATTTTTCTCTGTATAAATGATGTCTGGAACGATATAGCTAACTTGAGATTCCTGAAGGCCTGATAACGGTCTTGGATTCAGCTTTTCAATCACTGCGATGTATTTTCTCACTTCCGCCGTGGACAGGCCTAGTTGTCTGGATATCACACTGATTTTCCCCTGCCCGATCTCCGGAAGATACTCCAAAACCATAGCCGAAAGTGCCGGCGTATCTGCTCCTATAGCCTCTAGCTGCCTTAGCAGGCAATGGGATAAATCCCGGGCAAAAATCCCAAAGGGTTCTAAGTTCCTGAGCATCTGAAGCACTTCCTCTACCTTTTCCAGGCTCTGTCCTGTTAACTCTGCCACTTCAGCCGTTTCCATCTGAAAAAAGCCATCATCCTCCAGGCAGTCAATTAAATATAAAACTAATTTCCACTCTTCCTTTGAAAATCTCTTCATATCCAACTGACTAACCAGATAATTTTTCAGATAGTTTGTATCTGGTGCTTTTAGTCCGCCTCTCTCCTTTTCATCCTCATCCCTTGCCTCCACATAGTCCCGTCCTGCATACTGACCGTCATATGAATTTTGAAATTTTTCCATTTCTGAATTCATATCATGATTTGCCGTATGATCCATCATGGGATTGCTCATGTACTCATTCTGCAGAAATTCCTCCAGTTCAACTACATCCATCGCTAAAATTTCCAATGACTGTATCTGCGCCTGGCTAAGCACCTGCTTATCTTCCACTGTAACTTCATGCGTCATCCTCATCCCTGTCACCCTCATTCCCTGATAGCTAATCCTGAATGTTCTTTTTCCTTTTGTTTTCTTACGTTAAGATTGATTTAATTTTAACATAGCCTGCCTGAAAACTCAATCGATATTGCTTTGAACTTCTTTTGTTTTCCATGGTCCGTTTCGATAAAACCATAGAGATACCGTTGTGGCAATGCACCATCCAATTGGCCAGGCACACCAGATACCCAGATACCCCCACTGTTTCGAAAACGTCACTGCAAGGATAACCCGTAAAATTAAATCTGTAAACGTGGCTAACATAAATTGCTTCATAAGCCCTGCTCCCCGCAGAATCCCGTCTGCTACCAATTTTACTGATATTACCGCATAAAAAGGCGCTACAATATTAAGAAATTGGGTTCCCGACATGAGAGCAAGTTGGGATGGCTCGTCCATAAAAATTTTAATCAGGGATTCATTTGCCAGCAGATACAAAATAATAATCGGTGCGCATAGAAGCCATACTATTTTTACTGCCGCCTTAAACCCCTCTTTTACCCGATACCAACTTCCGGCACCCAAGTTCTGTGCCGTGTAATTCGATACGCCGTTTCCCAATGTAGTGAGCGATGTGATGACTAAATTGTTTAATTTAACTGCTGCAGAATATCCTGCTGTCACACCAACACCGCATCCGTTAATCACGCCTTGGATAATAATGTTTCCTATCGAAATAAAGCTTTGCTGTAAAATACTGGGGACAGCAATTTTTGCTATCTTTCGGAATAGCTCTGCTGAAAACAATGGCAGTTTTCCTTCTATATGGATAGCTGCCAGTCTTCTTTTTACCACTATAACGGCCAAAATACAGCTTATCCCCTGACAAAGAAAGGTAGCCCAGGCCACGCCTGCCACACCCATGTGAAAAGCAGCGACAAACAAAATATCAGCTAATATATTTAGAGTTGAAGAACATGCTAAAAAAGTAAAGGGAGTTTTTGAGTCGCCCAGCGCAGAAAAAATTCCTGTTGAAACATTATAGAAGAGCAGAAAGGGAAACCCTCCAATATAGATATAGAGATATAATTTAGAATCTGCAAAAATAGAATCCGGCGTCTGTATCAGACGAATCAACGCTGTACATCCTATCAATCCTGCCAGCATTAAAATTCCACATAAAATTCCGCTGGCTATCATGGATGTGGAAATAGCTACTTTCATATCTTTATATTTCTTTGCTCCGTATAACTGTGAAACAACTACGGAACATCCGATATTACATCCGAAAGCAAATGCAATAAAAATTAAAGTAATCTCATAACTGTTTCCAACCGCTGCTAATGCATTCTCTCCGATAAATTTTCCTGCCACAAAGCTGTCGGCTATATTATATAGCTGCTGAAATATAATACTTCCAAACAGTGGCACGCAAAACTTCCACAAAACCGTTTCCGGCTTTCCTACTGTTAAATCTTTGTTCATATAGGCCTCCTCCCAAAGTATGTAAGAAAATTTCGTCAAGCATCCCGCAAATCGAATGCCCAGATCAGAAGAAATATTCCAACACACTCTTATGCTGCTGTGATTTTTCTAAATGGTATTATACTCTTTTCCAACCATTTTGCAATCGTTGTTTGCTTTAAAATTCCAATTTTTTCTTTTTTGCTTTTGAATAAGCCATTTTATTTTTATCTGAAAACAGCTATTTTTTTCATGTTTTTTCAGAATCATGACAAAATCTGTTGCACAAAAATGAGAGCCCCCAAAAGGCTCCCATTTTTAACAGCAAAATCTAAAAAAATAGTTTAAACTATAAAATTATTATTTATATATGTCTATTTCCTGTTCTCTTTATCATTTCTTCCATAACTGAATTAATTTTTCGATACAGATCTACCTAATGTTCCCTTCCTGTGGTGGTAGAAAAGATACCGTTCCAATTCGCTTATGTAAATCCCGGCATTTTGTTTTTGCCCGGCGTTTTCCAGATTAGACGCCCAATTTTCATAATACTGTTTAAAATCCATGCTTGTGTTTACGTCCTGATGACTGCTCAGGGCCATAATAGGTATTCCGCTGCTTGCCTTCACACTTTTGTCGCCCTGCTGTGCCAAGTGAGCACGTAATGCTGTCATTTCCGCGAGAGTGGCTTTTTCCACATCCACATCATTTAGATGAATTTTTTTGGTAAAATTTTTTCCATGAATATCTTTTCCCTCAACGTACATAACCGGGTCGTCATTTGTGGAACTCTCATCATATTTCATGTGAAGTTCCTGTCCCGAAACAGGGCTGAACCCGCTATGTAAATAGCCCATTTTTAAAGTTCCATGGTAATTGCCGCCAAAAGCAGATGAAGCTCTCCCACTTTCCCCGCCTTGACCAAACACATTTCTTATATTTTTTCCGGAAACAGATCCAATCGGATACCCTGAACCTTGTATACTTAATACACTCATTTTTTCTCCTCAATCTATCTTTTTCACTATGCTTTTAATTACTTTAATATCTCTTTTTTGTAACTGCATATACAGGAAATCCATTCACCATCTGATTTGCCTAATCGTATTACTCCTTACGTTTCATTGTATGGTTCCTCTGTCGGTCAGAACCATTTATACTTTCCCCGATATAAGTCCAAGCATATACTCTTCTCTTAGTTAGGCAGTTTCACTTTTAGATAACTGTCTGTGCAGTTTATATTTATGTTCCCTCCTCCCAGCCTTTTTTAATTTTATATTTTTAAGAAATAGGCAGAATCACAGAAAAACTTTTTCACCTCCTTTAAAACAGACTCTGCAATCTGCTTATTTCGTAAAAATCAAATTTCCTAAAATAAGGTTTTTATTTCGTCAACAGATACATTAGCAGACAGAAAATAAAACAAGAATACATGATAACAACATAACAAACAATCCCTATTTAAACATTACAAAAAGATGGTTTTCATGGTGATAGCATTCATACAAATTATTCCTTATTAAGTAACAGTGACCAGCAATCTTCCATCCGGCTAAAAGAATCCCATGCACCGGCGAGCACCTGTTCCCTGATTAACTTACTGCCGCCTCCATTTGTAGCGTAATTTAACATTGTGTTTTGTATTTGCCTCCAAATATCAGCCTGACCGAAGGAGTTTTGTTTTAGCTGCCCAAATAATCCCGACAGCTCTTTTCTATATTGCTGTTCTTCCTCTTTTGTATGGGTAACACCTCCCATATACTTAGAATAAGAAACCCTGTCTGAATTTTGAGAAGCGGCCTTGGCGAAAAGGTCATTGCACAGCCCGCTTTGGGAATTTGCATGAAATCTGCTTACCGCTTTATCCATTTGCTCTACCGGATTCGCATACTCGTTTAAGACTTCTGTATTGTGAGCGTAATAATCATTCGCTAGGCCTTCAAATTCTTTCCTGAGTCCTTCGTCCTCAATGCACGTTTCTCCAAAATATATAAGTGCTGCCACAGAGGACTCCAACTCCATTCTTGCCTCATAGGAGGTGGGAAGAGTATATCCTTTCCCGTCAGCTCCCGAAGGCCCCTGTCCCGTTAAATACCAGGCATTACTCAAGCTGTCCATGCCTTTTGTAATAGTCCTTAATATGGATTCTGTTTCACGCACTTCTTTATCTGACATAGAATCAAAGAAGCCGCTTTCATTCAGTTTTTGACTGAATACAAGATATTGTTTCCCCGTATTTTTCCAGAAAGAATCCTGGGCTTTTGCAATCCGTTCATCTTTATAAATCTTCGTGTATTCTGCAAACTCTGACATCTTTTTACTGCTGTCTGCTTTTTGGGATTCTCCATTCAAAAAGTTCTTTGCTTCTTCTGAAGCAGAGAATGAATCATAATTGCCTCCAGAAGCCTTTGTTTTTTCCATTGCCTCCTTCACTCTTTCTGCAGAAGCATCTTTCCTGCCCTCCATCATTTGATGTGCAGCTTGACGGTTCTGTACTCTTTCAGCATATGCTCCCTGGTAGTCTTTTTGTCCATCAACTTTTATCATATAATCACTCCTTTCTTGCATTAAAAATCACGTGTATACATCAAAATACTGGTATCGAATGGCTTTTCACATGTCCAGCTTAGAGCATGTTTTAAAATAATCGATTCAAGTCTTGCCGTTTCATCATATAAAACTTGCTCCAGTGTCCAGGCAGCAGGAATCCTCTGCTGGCCAGTTAATGTTTTTGTGTAATTTTTAATCAGATTCTCCCTGCCGCTGATAAGTTCAGGACTTCCACCTGTCATTTCGTACCGTTTTACAAAGCCTTCCCTAACCATGCTTCTAAGCTGTTCTGCCACGTCTTTATCAACAAGAATAATCAGCAATTAATATTTGTATCTCTCGTGTTTTGCTTTCAGCCCTTCCTTCTTTCCGTCCTAATTGCTTTGCTTCCAACATAATCTGGTTATAATCCCGGATGGCCTTGGCCCTTGCTTCATAATCCATACGCTTTTCTTGATCCTGGCTGATCACCTGCCCAAATATTCATTGCTGCAAGCTGAATTTCAATATCAATCCCGATGTTATTGTTCATCAGCTTTTTCATGTCTGAAATTCCAATTTTCCCCTTTTTTCTCTGCTTCCTAAGGCTGATAATCAGCAGCCGCGTTTCCCTAATCTCTTCCAGTTTTAACTTCAGCATTGCTGATAAGAAACCGATCCGGACTTTCTCATCCATCCCACAATACATTGAATTGATAAGTGTCTGAAAAGGCATACCTGATACCCGTTCACTGTCTGCCTATATCAAGAGTATAGCACATCTGCTATACAAAACCAAATAGAATCTTATTCTTAGCTTTCATCCCTATATCTGCTGTAAATTTGCCTTACTTTTCCCCGGAAGCCCAAAGGAACAAAAGTCCTTAAAACCTTTGGAGAAAAAATCCTTAATGAATTTGACCACCAGAAGTTTATTTATTGCAGAGATACAGGGCTGGCATCCGAAGACATCCGCGCTTATAATCACATGAGAGAAACGGCATGTATAGTACACAATCGCTTAAAAAACCACCCGCCAAAAACAAGACGGGAGCATTAAATAAAAACAGTTTCAGACAGTTTTTGGCTGATATGCCTGTTAATATCTTTGCTGCATTATCAGGTGGTGAGTTCAATCTCTATTGAGGAAAATAGAACTATATGATAAAATAATAAAATGTTTAGGCAATAAAACGGGATTAGGAGAGATAAAATGGACAGACCAATTACAACACTATTTATGCTTATGTCTGTTGACGGAAAAATCAGCACAGGGGCAGCAGATGATTTAGATGTAGACAAAGATTTCCCTAGAATTGCGGGCGTCCAAGAAGGACTGCACCAGTATTATGAAATAGAGCAGACAACCGATTTGTGGTCTCTGAATTCCGGCAGAGTACAAAAAAAGATGGGTGTCAACACGAAGAAAATGCCGAATAAGTCACCCGTTTCCTTTGTAGTAATCGACAACAATCATTTAACTGAACACGGTATTCGCTATTTTTGCGCCCTTTCAAAAAAATTTGTGCTGGTCACATCCAATGCGAACCATCCGGCTTTTCAGGTGAATGAGGATAACTTACATATCATCCGTCAAAGCAAGTTATCTTTGACAGATGCACTTATAAAACTCAAATCAGAATATAACTGTCAAAGGATTACCATACAAAGCGGCGGGACATTAAATGGGCTGTTTCTTCGTGAAAAACTGTTTGATTATATTGATATTGTTATTGCCCCTATTTTAATTGGCGGTAAGGATACATCCACTCTGATTGACGGGAAATCTTTGCTATCAGAAAGTGAATTATCACAACTGGGCGTGCTGAAATTGCAAGAATGTATAGTCTTGGAAAACTCATATCTCAGATTGCGTTATAAGGTAATCCATTGACAGTTTTCAGTTTGATGATGCTAAACGGTGTGTTTCCTTGTTCACTGAGAGCAGTATGAATTCATGCAAAGAAGGAGATGTGTGATTGAGAAATTTAAGGGTTTTCCATAAGACATCAACCTTTTCAGGCACGAGGGTATAAAAATCTTACGCTACTTCAGGAACTGTTTTTGTGATAACAACAGTATACGCCTAAAAGTGGTTGATGCCCTATTGTTTTGCATTTTGACAATAAATTTCAAATTTATAGTATAATGCTCACTCATGACATTTTAATGCAACTATTTAACAATGCTGGAAACCTATGTCTTTTTATGTGTTTGCGCTTCTGGTACAGTATTGGTACACTGTCATTGCTTTTACAGCATTTTGTAAAGGTAGTTTTATCCCTTCTTTGAATATTTTACATAATACAGCTCTGCTTCTGCTTTCGTTAAATGATAATGCCTTTGCAATTTTGCTATCGTTTTTTCTTTTGGAATTTCTTCTTCAATATGATCAGCAATTAAAATCTGTATCCCTTCTATCTTTCCCTCTGCTCTTCCTT
>JAAWIS010000032.1 GCA_022796475.1 Lachnospiraceae bacterium
ACCACGCTGATTCGTCATGAGCCAGTACAGTTATGGTGGCAAAGCATATGCCCCATCGCCGCCAGGCGATTTTAAATGGGCATATGCGGTTACGTTCACCTGGTAACTGTGAACAGTAACCAGGTGGCTTTCTCCTTTAAGCCTGTGTTACATTTCGTGTTGCATAACTGAATTATATATGCTAAAATACATGAAAAATTATAAGAACACACCAGATACGGAAATTTTGCAAAGCAAAATTTTATGGAGATAAAATCATATGATTAAAACAGATTTTCATACTCACACAACTTACTGCGACGGAGAAAATACCCCCAGGGAAATGGTAGAAGCAGCGTACAGGAAAGGCTTTACTGACTTTGGCATTTCCGGGCATGGGGATTTTTCTTTATACGATCCAGGTTTTGGAATGTCGGATTTGGCCTTTGAGCAGTATAAACAGGAATTATATGCTCTCCGTGAAGAATATGCCGGAAGGCTGAATCTATATATTGGCATTGAACTGGACTGTTTAGGTCCGGTTCAGAAAGCAGAATATGCCATCGGATCTACACACTACGTGAAAAAAAACGGAGAGATATTAGCTGTAGATGATTCGGAAACGAAGCTGGCAGATGGCGTCAGGCGGCTGTGGAACGGTGACTGGTATGCTTTTGCCAGAGAGTACTTTGAATTAGAAGCAACCGTTTTTGACAGAACCGGCTGTGACTGGGTAGGGCATTTTGATCTGCTTACCAAGTTTAACGAAGGGTTTCGGTATTTCGATGAAACAAGGGATGAATATCTGGAACCGGCTCTGATGGCCATGAAGCGGCTGAATCAGGCCGGGCTGCCGTTTGAGATCAATACAGGAGCCATTTCCAGAGGCTATCGAAGCGCGCCCTACCCCTCTAAAACGTTGCTGAAAGAACTGTTTGCCATGGGAGGGAGAATTATGATTCATTCCGACAGCCATAGTGTAAAAACCATAGGAAACGGATTTGAGCAGGCAAGAAGACTGGCGCTGGAATGTGGCTTTACCCGAGTGACCGTGCTAAAGCCCCATGGAGGATTCCGGGAGGTGCCCATAGAATAAATGGTGCTGCCGTACAACCCGTTCTTTTAACTGAAGCAAAAAAGTTTCAGGCCCAAGGATCCGGATTACAGGGCCAAAGGAAAGCAGATCAATCAAAAGTTCTGACTCATCTGCCAGATCGTAATAAATCTGGCAGATCCAGGTATGTGTTTGCTCTTGATAGCAGGTGTGTTTTTCGTAATTTGCAAAATGGAGCATGCAGCGCTCTAAGGAATTCCGTTCTCCGCTGATCTCGATTACAACTGGATCTTGACAGCGTTTGACCGGACAAAATAAGTAAGAAGAGATCGTTTCAGGCGATTCCAGGCGGGATAAGTGGCAAGCTTTTATCCGACACAGATTCAGTACGGTATTTTGCCGGAAGCCGTGCTTTGTGTGCTTTAGGCAGCAAAGCCGGAATTTATTATCTTTCGCCGAATACTGTAGCTGATAAGGTGCGGCTTCAAATGTAGATAATGCATGGTATCGGTTTTCGTATACCAGGATCAAGGCACGTTTTTTGCGCAGCGCTGTTAAAACCGTAGAGAAATTTTCCTGATAGGAGGGAGAGGCGTAGTCATCGCCATCTAAATATTGGTCAAAATAGTAAAAGCTGTCTTGAGAGTAAAGGGCTTCTGTGCTGGAAAGCCAGTTTAGTAGCTGCTCTCTCTGCTGACTGGAGAGGAAAAGGGAAATTCGAGAATCTGCCAGCAGAGCTTTCAGCCATGACTTTTGAAGGCGGGTAAGAGGCAATCCTTTTGGGAGCAAAGGCTCAGAATGGATCAAAACCGTGGAAAAATGCTTGTCTGACATTTCTTTTAGCAGGGGCCATTCGCCATTCATTAATTTAGGAATAATCACCAGCCCGCTTTCCAGATAGCCGTATTTCATAGAAAGTTCTGTCATCCGCTCCTTGTTAATAGGATTTTTCCTGGCATCTGCCAAGATACGGCGGACAGCTTGGTAATAGCAGCCGTATATTTTATCAAAGAGTTCCGGGTGGCTGACAGGTTTCATACAGCGTTTAGGTTTCTCTATAAAAGCAGAAGAAGAGATAAGAGAGCCCTTAGTTTTTGGGCTGTGGGCAGTTTTTTGCCAGTTGGCAGGAAACTGCCTGTTCGTTTGGACTGTTCCATACATTTCATACATTTTTTCTAAGTCGCCGGTAACTTTTTCTATGGCAGCGCTGCTGGTTCCCTGAATATCTAAAATTCGCCCGGTAAAGGATTTGATCCAGCCAAGCATTTCGTTTGTATCAAAAAAAGTACCGCTGTAAAGATATTCGTTTCTTCTGATTTTTAATACTTCTCCGCCCCGGCCTTCCCGGTACAGCCGGTTTATGATATAAGGTTCCGTTTTCTCGTTTAGATAAAGTTTCAGATAAATTTCTTCTTTACGGTTATTTCCGCCAAATGAAACCCCCCAGCATTGCCCCAGATTCGTTTCAAGCTGCTGTTGTTTTTGCTCAAAGTCATGAAACACTTCCAGAAATGTTACATTTGCCATACAATCCAGCCGGTAATTGGTAAAGCGCCGCCGTTCTTCCAGATAAAGACAGGCATATCGCCGCCCGGTCTGAGTACTGACAAAAATTTTTAAAGGAATGCCCGTTACAATCGTAAGCCGCCTGGTGCGGCTGCTTTTATTTTCAAACTGGATTTTTCTGTGCTCTTTCATAGCAGACAGCACATCAGCCAATACCCTGTCTTCCAATGTATGTACTATAAAGTGATGCTTAAATTGAAACCATTTATTTTCCTCATTTTCCCGATCCAAAATGGTACTGCCGATAAAACCAAAAGGAGCAGCCTCCTGGAAAAAGGAAATTGCACAAAGCAGGTTCTGCCAGGTTTGCGCAGCCAGAGATTCAGGACCAGGGCACAGGCAGTATTGTAACCGCTTTCCCTTCTTTTCCGTTTTTAAAATTTCTAAGTCTTCATATTCTTTTAATTTCAGCCGGACTGTTTGAGCATCAAATACAAGACCATATTTTTGTGAAATTTCATCACACAAATCGCCGGCAGTCATTCCGTCAAACCGATCCCACAGCAGATCAAGAAGAAAGAAATGAAGCAAAATATCATTATCCGTAAAACTTTTGGATTTCCAGGCAGCATAAAGGGGATTTTGCGGAATGGTTTTGCTGTCAACACTGATGTATACATGCTTTTCCTTTTGGGTATAGCCGGATTGGACGTAGCCAGACAGCCAGCTTTCTATCCGGCGCCGTTCATTATCATAAGTCCTGGCGCTTTTTTCTCCATAGTCGCTGCGGCTTTTAAAACCATAAATAAAAAATTGGCGCATATAGTCACGGATTCGGTCAAAATTTTTTATTAATTCCTGAAATTCTGTCATTGGCATAGTTCCTTCCTCGATTGCAGGGCTGTATGGTTGGGCTGTATATTCGGGCTCGCCAAACAAAGGCAGCCGATTGATACGGCATTCTGCCTATAATAAAAGTGTATCGGCATTTAATAAAAAAATCAAGGGAAGGATGGTATTTTTGCTCTTTTTGTTGCAAAAGTTGCAGATTTCGTTGTATACTGATAGACAATATAACTATGTTGGGGGTGAGAACCATAACCATATATGATATTGCAGAATTAGCTGGTGTTTCGCCAAGTACCGTATCACGTGCCCTTAATGGAAAGCCAGGGGTCAGCAGGAAAAACCGTGACAGGATTCAAAAGGTGCTGGAGGAAAACCGCTATATTCCAGATGAGAATGCCAGAAGTCTTGTGATGCAGAGAACTCATACAGTTGGTATTTTGACAGACGATCTGGGATCCCAGCATCAAAACGAAGCTCTTTCCCGCTGCCAGAATGAACTGATTGTTCATGGATACCAGTGTATTTCCCGGTATGTGAATGGTGAACCAGATGCAATGGAAAAGGCAATCTCTGAGCTAAGTATCCGGCGGGTTGCAGGCGCCCTGTTTATCGGGCTGTCCTTTACCGATCACGATCGACTAAAAGGGATTTTGAACCGGTGGCTTCCGGATACGCCAGTAGTTTTGGTTTACCAAAATGAACGGATTCAGCAGAATAATATCTATTGTGTGGGCGCAAATGAAAAAAAGGGATTTCGTTACTGTGTTCAGCGTATGGCAGACCAGGGGCGGAAAAATCTGGTCTTAATTGTAGAGAGGAATCGTGCCAGTGAAACAAAAATACAGGATATTTTTGAAACTGCAGTTCAGGATTATCCGGGAGTTAAGTATGGGATTTATACGAATATTGAACCCTGTATGGAAGAAGCCAATCAGGTAGTAGACCGGATCTTACAGGAAAGGCCGGAAACAGACGGGATCTTATGCGTACAGGATCGGCTGGCAATAGAGGTGATGTATGCGCTGCTGGAGCGGGGGAAACAAATTCCCCGGGACATTTCTGTAATTGGCGAAGATAACTCCCAGTTATGCGAGGTCTGCCGGCCAAAGCTGACTTCACTGGATACTATGGTGGACGTGGCAACTATGATGTCAGTCCGAATGCTGGTGGATGTGCTGGAAGGGCGTTCCCAGACTCATAAGGTAACTCTGGATATGGAGCTTGTTGAGAGGGAAACGCTGTAGCCTGTTCTGGGATTCAGGTTTCTGAACAGATATGAATAAAAGGACAAATAAAAAACCACGGATGCCGAAGTGGACAGGCATCCGTGGTTTTTTCGCCTATCGCAGAAATAAGGGCTCATTGTCTGCAAACGAATTCTGTATGATTATTCGTATAGAATCAGGGCAATCATTTCAATCGGCTCATCGCCAATACATGCTATGCCATGCCCTTCTCCAGGGGCACAGTAGGCCACATCTCCTGCTGAAATAGTAGTAATGGCGCCATTATCGTTATAGCGTCCTGAACCGCTTAAAATATAATAAGTTTCGCTGTCGCCGGTATGGATATGATAACCTATTTCCGAACCAGGATAAACGGTGGTGTGGCCGAATACCCGTCCTTTTTGACTCATTTCCTCCGGCCCGTTTAACAGGCTGCGAACCGTGATTTCTCCGATTCCGTTAAATGGGGCAGGCTTGCGGATTGTTTCTTTTTCATTGCTTTTTCGTATCATATTTAATAGCTCCTTTCTAGAAAATAGTAGATATAATTGGAATCGATTGCACATAGACCTGTTGCTAGTTTATCATAGATAAAATTGAAATTCACTGGTAATTATTTATAAAAAATGTGAAATTCTATTGTGCAATATTCAAGAAAGTACGAAGAAAAATACAATGGGTATTGCAAAGATTAACAAATAGTGCTATGCTATAACTGCAACATAAATGAAATAAAATGCAACAAAATATTGCGTTTAGTTTCATAAGACTGTTGGTTTATTGAAAAAAGCAATATGAAATAATGAAACAGGCAAGGAGGAGATTGTTGTGGCAAGTAAGAAAACGTTACGGCAGATTTTAGATGAAAGTAAGGAGTGTTTCCTGGTTCCCTGTGTGTATGATTGTGCATCGAACCATGCAGTAGAAATGTGCGGGTTTCCGGTAAGCCTGCTTTCTGGCGGTGAAGTTTCCATCTCCCTTAATGGGGTAATTGACTATGGATTTACAAATTTATCAGATTTAGAGCGGGTGGTAAGCCGTGTATCACAGACCAGTTCTATTCCGCTGATTGCAGATATTGAGGATGGGTTTGGCGGGCCGCTGGCTGTTTACCGTGCAGCAAAGATTCTTTCCGCGGCAGGAGCAGCAGCGATCCAGTTAGAAGATTCAGCAGATATGGAAGAATCCACGAAAATTCTTCCCAGAGATAAGTACATAGCAAAGGTACGGGCAGCGCTGGATGGTCTTCAGGGAACAAACTGTCTTTTGATTGCCAGAAGCAATGCAGATCCTTCTGATCCGGAACAGATGAGGGAAGGCTGTGAGCGCCTTCAGGAAGCAATCGAGATTGGAGCCGAGATGGGGCAGTATGTACTGGCTATGATGGTTCTGGTAGGAAGCTTAGAGCAGGCAAAGGAAATGGCAGAGATTGTAACTGGGCCGAAAATCTATGCAGATGTACGGGCTTATAAGGGAGAGGATGGACATTATCATCCCACAGTTACGATGGAAGAGTTAACACCTCTTGGATTTAAGATGTGCAGCAGCCATTATACGATGAAAGCAGCCATGGAAGGAATGTTAGAGCATGGACTGGTAAACTATAAGGCTCAGAGTGTGGCGTATTCTTTTGAAAATGCTCCTGCTTCCGGAATTGAAAGTTTCTCCTGCTCCGGTATGTTTGATCCCCAGGCATATCTGGCTTTGGAAAATACCTTTACAAAAGGAAATAAAGAGTATACGATTGTGGGCCATCAGGTAGAAGACTATCCGGAAGGATTTGCACGCCCGGATATTAAAGAGCGCCTGTAACAACAGTATACTTTCTGAAAAATAATCCAGACAGCGAAGGAGCGTCTGGAAATTCACTCCGGCCATGCCTGTTTGACTTAAGTGAAGCGGGGGATACAATGCTGTGAAGCATATGAAAAATGGAGGATATGATAGAGAAAAGAAGGAGGGAAAGAAAATGGGATTGCCTTATATTCTTACACCAGAAAAAAAGGAGCCAGCCGCCAAACGTCTGCGGAGTATGGTTGCAGATCCTAAGGTAAGGATTGTGCCAGAACTTCATGACTGTATGTCAGCCAAGGCAGCAGAGATGAACGGATTCGAGGTAATTATGGTTTCCAGCGGGGATTTGGCCTGTGCGTTAACAGGGATTCCGGATCTGCAATTACTGTCCATTGATGATTTTGTCCGTGTAACAGAGCAGATTACCAGGATGACTCCTATGCCGTTAATTATTGATGCAGATGACGGCTTTGGGCTGGGCCGGGCTTTAAATGCCCAGTATGGCTGCATGCGAATTATGCAGGCAGGAGCAGCAGGGGTTTTGGTTACCGACACATCGGAACTGGCCCGCAAAGGACAGCTTTCCATACCGGATGCCTGCTTACGGTTTCAGGCTGCCAGAGCTGGATTGGATGCCAATGGGCACCATGGTTTCCTAATTGCCCGCTGTGACAGCGATCTGGTTCACCAGTTTGAGGAAACAGTAGAACGGTGTAAGGCATATATCGATGCAGGGGCAGATATGCTCTGCATATTATGGATGCATAAGATACCGGATCGGGGCCTGAAATTGGAAATGTGCAGAAAGTTAAGAGATGCATTAAATGCAGAAGGTGAAAAATATGCAGATTTCCCCATGTGGTATCCGGATTTGTGCGGAAAAGCCCATGACCCGGAAGAAGTTTCCATGAAGGATTTAAAGGAACTGGGTGTATATAAATTAGTAGGGATCCACTACAGTGCCCATGCAGCCATGCTGGCCATGCTGGATGTAGGCCGCCATGTGATGCAGGAACAGACAAATGATTATGTGGACTATCATTTTGACGATACCGGATACAAAACGTTTACCACTATGAGTATGTTTGGCCTGACAGACGGAAGCTGGGTTGAAGCAGAGAATGCTTTCGTCCGGGAACCGCAGGATTCTGTGGCACAGAGGAATGCAGATTATTTTGTACGTACAGATGATGTTCATGATCCGGATAGAAAGTAAATGGGGGCTGCGGCTGTTTAAGTTGCAATTTCAACAGCCGATCATCCATATAGAGGTATAAAGAAGGGATTCGCTTTTGAGAACTGACTAAGAAAATAGGAGGAGAAGATAATGAAAAAAGCAATATCTGTAACCATGGCAGCCATTATGGCCTTTTCACTGACAGCATGTACCGGGACAGTAAATGATTCGCCGGGAACAACAGCAGCACCAGACGCTGCAGCGGCAGAAACGACGAAAGCGGCATCTTCTGATTCCGGCTCAGGCGATGCACAGAAAGAAGAGAATAAAGGCGGGGAGGCTGCTTCTGGAGAAACCATTAAGATTGGTGTATTGACAGACCGTTCTTCTGTAGCAGCAGCAACAGTTACCTGGGCTGAGGCTGGAGCGATCCTGGCTTTGGAAGAAGCAAACGAAGAAGGCGGCTTAAACGGAGTACCTTTTGAGCTGGTATATCGTGATACAGCAAGTGATTCTGCTAACGTGGCACAAAAGGCTACCGAGCTGGTAAACGAAGGCTGTATCGCTATTTTAGGACCGAAATCGGATGGTGAAGCACCTACTGGTGCAACATGGGCAGAGGAGAATAAATTCCCTATGGTTACCCCATGTACCATGAATACCCGCGTTACCATTGAAAATGCTTCAAAGTATATGTTCTCCTGCGGTTATGTGGCTTGGCCGATTGCGAAAATGAATGCGAAATATGCAAAGGATCAGGGATTTGGCAGTGCATTCTTCATTGGAAACGATGGCGGAGCTTCTGGCGACAGCCGTGATTTCTTCTATCGGGAACTTGGCGACAGCTTCCAGAATTTTGGTTCTAATCAGGTATCCAGCAACTCCACAGAGTTTTCCGCTATTATTTCTTCTGTAGTAGGAAAGGATCCAGATGTGATTATCGGTGCTGTAGCAGGTCCTAACTTTGTATCTTTAGTAAACCAGGGCGGACAGTTTGGGCTTTGGGATATGTGTGACTATTTAGGCTGGTATACTTGTGATTCTACCAATACCTCTGCATTAGCAGAAGCAGGAAACTATCCTTACGGCAAGGTTCACGGAGTTGATTTGTGGCCCTTCTGGATGGATGAGATTGAAGGCAATGCTGAGTTTGTTCAGGCTTATTCTGATATCGGCAAAAAGTATTATAACCAGGAAATTTATCCTTCTGATATGGGTTATACCTGGTATGTAGGGATTAAAGCGATTGTAGAAGCTGCCAGAACCACTCCCGATGATTTAACTCCTGAGGGAATGACGAATGCTCTGAGCAAAGTTCATTTCAGCACCATGTACGGCGATGATCTGTACTTCCGTGATTTTGACCATTTAATGGCTCATGCATACTATTATGTAACAGCAGTTGAAGATACCACCGGAAAATGGTCGATCCCAGTAGGTGATGTATACGCTGTATATGAAGGCGATGAAATGCTGCCTTCAAAAGAAGAAGTTCAAAAGTATGCTGAGGAAAACGGCTATGTATTCAAAGATTTGAGCCAATAACAGCCAAAGCGGTTTTTGACAGCAGGAAGTCATTCAGGCTTTCTGCAAGATAGAAGCAACAGGCAGTCTGCATCCTGCAGCAAATAAGCATTCCTGTAAGCTTCCATGTTGGTGTGCCGGATACTTTGCTTGTATGCAAACCACCTTATAATGACAGGCGGATAACGGCGTGCTGCACTGGGGCTGCAGGAATGCATCCAGATAAATTGAGGGTAAACATATGACAGTATCGTTCTTTTTTCAAACGTTAATATCAGGAATCAGCAATGGCATGGTTTCCTATTTGATGATTGCCGGAGTATCCCTGATTATCAGCGGTATGAATATGGTTAACTTCGGCCAGGGGGCATTTTATGTGCTTGGTACGTATCTTACTTATACGATAGCAGCCAAAATCGGCTTTTTTCCGTCGCTGGTTCTGGTTCCGGTTATCGTTGCTGTAATCGGTTACTTTATTGAAAAAGCAACCCGGCCCCTGTTTGGCAAGGATATGCTTTATATCATGCTTCTGACCTATGGAGCAGCTTATATGCTCTGCGATATGATTGTTATGTTCTGGGGATACAGTATCCGTCTGCTTTCCTTGCCTTCTTTCTTAAATGGCGGGGTTAAGATTTTCGGCATTAATTTCCCTGTTTATTACATTTTTGAAATTGTAATTTCCGGCATTATAGCTGCGGCTTTCTGGTACATGATTAATAAAACCAAGCTGGGGATGCTGACCCGTGCGATTATCAGTGACCGTCCAATGGTTGCAAATCTGGGGGTTAATGTAAACGGATTGTTCAGCATTCTGTTTATGATTGGAATTGGAATAGCCGGGCTTGGCGGAGTATTGAACGCTCCTGTAACTGGTATGAGTCCGAAAGAAGGACTGTCCGTATTCGGCAATGTTATGCCCATTCTCTGTATCGGCGGCCTGCGTAATATGGATGGATGCCTTCCGGCAGCTCTTTTAGTAGGGCTGGTAAATGCGTTCGGTGCAGTCTATCTGCCGCAGTATTATAATATTCTGCCTGCTGCGCTGATGGTTATCTGCATGTTCATTAATCCCAGAGGGATTTTTACAAAGAAGGAGGGACGTTAAGATGAAAGGATTTAAAACGCTCCCTAAGATTAAAAAAGACGGAATCATTGGCGGTATATTAATTATTGGAGCACTGCTTTATTCACAGTTTGCATCGGATTCTGTGCTGGACTTCATGAGCCGTACCGTAATTATGATGCTGTTTGCTTCTGCATTAAATATAATCCTTGGATTTGGCGGTTTGCGGCCTCTTGGTATGGCTACTTACTTCGGTATGGGTTCTTATGTATATGTTCTCTTGTGCGTCAGGGGCGGTTTGGATAAAACCATTGCTATTATTGGAGCTATTGTTATTTCCATGGCGATTTCCCTGTTTATCAATGTGCTTTGCTTAAGGGCGAATGACGATTTAACCTTTGCCTTTGTCAGCATGGGAATTAATACTCTGCTTTATACCATGGTATTTAAAATTCAGTACGTAGGTTCCGATACGGGACTGACAGGAAATGTACGGCTGCCATTTGCCAGCAGTGCCAGCGGAAATTTTTACTTAAGCTTTTTTGTAAGCGTGATCTGTATTGTCCTTATTTACTTGTTTTTCCACAGCCCCTTTGCCACTGTGTTAAAGGGCAGCCGGGATAATATTGAACGGCTAACTTTTGTGGGGATGAATACCATGCATGTTCGTCTGTGTGCCTGTATGGTTTCCAGCTTTTTTGTTACAATAGCGGGCATTTTGTACGCAATGCGAAATATGGGGGCATTCCCTGTTATGTTTTCCACCAATACATCTACAGAAGGGCTGATTATGTGTCTGATCGGTGGAATGTACAGCTTTTTCGGCCCTATTTTAGGGGCTGTTATTGTTACCTTTATCTCTACTCAGCTATCGATTTTAACCAATTATTACCAGTTTGTGCTGGGGTTAATTATTGTGCTGTGTGTACTCTTTCTCCAGGGCGGCCTTCTTCGCGATAAGGCCACAAAGGATCTGGGAGAGGTTTCCGGCAAAACGGCGAAAAAGGAGGTGGCGGAGAAATGAGCGAACCCATTTTAAAGGTAGAAAAACTGAATCGTTTCTTCGGCGCTCTCCACGCTACCAAAGATGTTTCGTTTGAGGTAAAAGAAGGGGAAATTCGGGCAATCATCGGACCAAACGGCGCCGGGAAAAGTACGCTTATGGATTTAATTACCAACCGTACCAAACCCTCCAGCGGCAAGGTGATTTTCAGAGGGATGGATATTACCGGAATGGAGCCCAATAAAATCGTGCACAAAGGGATGACGAAATGCTTCCAGATCTCCAAGCTCTTTGGCAATCTTACTGTATATGAAAATGTACAGATTGCCAGGATCGAGATGAATAAAAAGACATTCAGCCTTTTTCCGGTCAGAGATACTTATCTGAAACAGGAGGTGGCCCAGTATTTGTCTTTTGTTGGTCTGGAAGATAAGATGAATGAGGTGGCTGCTTACCTTTCTTATGGAGATCAAAGACGGCTGGATATTGCTATTGCCTTAGCTATGGATCCGAAGCTGCTGATTTTGGATGAACCTGCAGCAGGCGTTGCCAGGGAAGAAGCCTACACCTTAATGCAGCTTATCCGAAATCTGGCAGAAAAACGGAACATGACCATTATCTTTATTGAGCATGATATGGATATTGTGTTTAATTATGCTGATGTGATCTCAGTGCTCCGGGACGGAGAATTGATTGCCAGCGGAACTCCAGAGGAAATTAAGAACAATACTTATGTACAGGAGGCATATTTGGGAGGTGGCGACGTATGATTCTTGAATTAAAAGAAGTCCAGGGCTATTATGATAAAAGCCACATCTTAAACGGTGTAGATCTTTCCGTGGAGCAGGGAACTTCCGTATGCCTTTTGGGCAGAAATGGTGTGGGAAAGTCTACCACCATGAAAACCATTATGGGGATGCTGAATCCGAAGGAGCACTGTAAGACAGAAGGGAGCATTCAGTTTGAGGGCAAGGAGCTGGTTGGAATGCCAAGCCATGCCATTGCGCAGCTTGGAATCGCTTATGTGCCTCAGGGACGCCATATATTCCCTACTTTGACCACAGAAGAAAATCTGCGGGTAGCAGCAAGAACTGGCGTGGATGGCAGTGATAAATGGAATCTGGAATCAGTATACGAATTTTTTCCGCGGCTGAAGGAGCGGAGAGATTCAAAAGGAGATAAGCTTTCAGGAGGGGAAAAGCAGATGCTGGCAGTAGCCAGAGGATTGATGCAGAATCCCAAAATGATGCTTTTGGATGAGATTACAGAAGGCCTGGCGCCTATTATTGTGGATCAATTGGCAGTTATGGTTCAGAATCTGCTGGAAGAAGGGGTAACGATTCTGATAGCAGAACAGAATGTAAAATTTGCTATGAAGGTCAGCAGTGACTGTTATATTCTGGAACGGGGCAGAACGGTACATCATGAGGCTACCAGTGAACTGACTCCGGAAACCAGAAAGCGGTATTTAGGGCTGTAGAGCTAAATCGTGTTAAAAATAATCCTGAAAAGGGATGCATAAATGCTGATAAAGGCTGTGGGTAAATAAGTTTACCTTCAGCCTTTTTTGCTTTATAAGAACTTGCGTCTTATAAAGCAAAAACCCTCCGGGGGGATGCGCACTTCGCGCTTAAGGAAACTGTCTGCTGGCGCAGACGCGCTCCGGCGCGAGAGTCCGGCAAGCCGGACTCTTTGTTCTTTATAAGAACTTGCGTCCTATAAAGCAAAAACCCTCCGGGGGATTTATAAGTTCGCAACTTTTTTTAAATGATAAATTTTTCTGTTTCCGGTAAGATATGGGAAGAAAGGATGTGAGGGTATGTTTGTATTATACGAAAAAGAACAAATGAAGTTTCCGGTAAAGGTCTGGCTGGAAACGAGAGAGGATTTAGAAAGCAGTTGCATGGAGCAGGCATATCATTTGTCAAAACTGCCCTTTCTCCATAAATGGGTCTGCCTGATGCCGGATACCCATGCCGGGAAAGGGATGCCTATCGGAGGAGTAATTGCCGCAAAGGATGTGCTGATTCCCAATGCAGTAGGCGTGGATATCGGATGCGGGATGGCATATACGGAAACCAATATCCGTTTGGAAGAAGTGAAGGGAATTGTAACCGGAAATGGAACCTTAATACAGGCAATCATCGGTGATATTATGCGGAATATTCCGGTGGGGTTTGCTCACCATAAAATGGGAATGCCCTGTTATACATTGGATCAGGCTTTCGAGGAAATGGAGCGGTATGAAAAGGACGGGGAGCTTCTTGGACAGTTAGAAGCAGGATATTTCCAGATAGGAACATTGGGAGGCGGGAACCATTTTATTGAGCTTCAGGCAGATGAAAAGGGCTTTCTATCTGTCATGCTCCATTCCGGAAGCCGGCATTTTGGCAAGTCTGTATGTGATTATTTTCATAATAAAGCCAGGATATTAAATCAGAGGTGGTACAGCCAGGTTCCGGAAGAATACCGCCTGGCCTTCCTTCCGGCAGATTCGGATGAAGGGGAGCAGTACAAAAACTGGATGAACCTTTCTATGGAGTTTGCCCGGGAAAACAGAGAGAAAATGATGCTTGCGGTAAAAGCGATAATTGAAAAATGGATTGGAAAATATACTTCTATTTCCTTGGAATTTTCCCATGACATAAACTGCCATCATAACTATGCAGCCCTGGAAAACCACTATGGGGAAAATGTGTGGGTTCACCGGAAAGGCGCTGTCCGGGCAAGAGATGGAGAATTAGCTGTGATCCCGGGAGCAATGGGCTCTTACAGTTATGTAGTTATGGGAAAAGGGAACCCGGAAAGCTTTTGTTCTTCCTCTCATGGAGCAGGAAGGCGCTATTCCAGAAAAGGGGCAATGGCTGCATTTACCTGTGAGCAGGTAATACAGGATTTAACAAAACAGGGAGTTGTTCTTGGGAAAAAGGGAAAGGCAGATGTGGCGGAAGAAAGCCGGTTTGCTTACAAAGATATTGAAACAGTTATGGATAATCAGCAGGATCTGGTTGTTCCGGTTAAACGGTTGAAAACAGTAGGTGTTGTAAAAGGCTGACAAAATAAATTTGGCTAAATGGCCAAAGTAAGGATATGCTCCTAAGCTTTAGGGTTTGCTTTTAGAAGCCGCCCTTGGGGTGCCGGCAGCCATGCTGCCTGGTATACCGGGCATAGCCTTGACACGATGTTCGCAGGTTCAAATCCTGCCCATGTTTTAGGAACATGCGTAGCTAAGTGGTATAGCAATCGTCAATGTATTTCTTGCTGTATGCAGGAGAAACCAAAAAAGGAAGAACCCCGGCGCCGGGCCATTAGGCATTTCGGCTGCAGCCAGCGCCGGACTGGATACCGCTTTTTTCAATGAAAGTTCAGCCATGCCAAGGTGAGAGGGAGGCATGACGAAATGATTGTGCTGATACATTTAGCTGAAATGTAAAGGTGTCAGCACAATAGAAAGAGAAAAAAGCTGAAAGTCCGGCCCCTGACAGCCGGATTAGAGTGTGTCTGAAAATTCATTCCCGCTCTAGGGCCGGGGAATTTCTTTTGTTTTTGAAACCGGGGTAAAGAGGAAAGGGTTAATCGGCCAGAAGGCTGTAACCTATGGTATAAAACAGAGAACGATTACCCTCAGCAGACTGTGTGTAATCTATTCTGCTGAGGGCAGCAAAAGGAGGGTAAGATAATTATGAAAATAATGATCCAGGAGCAGGAATGCGGATATTTATTAAAAAATGGATGCTTTCAAAAGATTTTGCTGGCTGGCAAATATACATATTTTAAAAAGCTGGGGTATGAAGTAATTACAGTTTCCATGACTGGTCAGGTAAAAACTTCTGGAATTCCGACAGAAGTTTTGATGAAATGTCCTGATTTTGCATCTCGTGTGATAAAAGTACAAATTCCCGATACATCAATTGCCATCCGTTTTGTGAATGGTGCTTATCGGGAAGTGCTGACAGCAGCAGAAACCTATTTTTGGAATGTATTTGAAGCGAATGAATTCCAGGTGATTGATATTACCAGCCCATATATGGAAAACTCGCTGCCAAGAATGTATATGGATTTAATGCCTGTAAAGTTTTATAAGAAAATTACGGTTAAGGAAGGAGAGATTGGCCTGCTGTATTTTGACAACCGGATGGAGAAAAGGCTGGAAGCTGGAACTTACTATTTTTGGAATTATGGGACTGAGGTAACCTGCAGAGTCTTTAATATGAAACTGCAGCAATTGGAGATTTCCGGGCAGGAGATTCTGACAGCCGATAAAGTTGGAGTCCGCTTAAATGTTATCTGCAACTACCGGATAACAGAGCCGGAAGAATTGGCGAAAAAGATAGACAGTGTATCTTCGCAGCTTTACACATGTGCACAGTTGATTATCCGGGAATACGTGGGCCGTTACCGCCTGGATGAATTGCTGGCTCAGAAGGAGGCGATCAGCGGATTGATTTTGGAATCCATGAGAGCACACCAGAAGGAACTGTGTGTGGAAGTGGTAAATGGAGGGATTAAAGATATGATCTTGCCAGGAGAAATCAGAGATATTATGAATACCGTGCTGGTTGCTGAGAAAAAAGCCCAGGCAAATGTAATTATGCGCCGGGAAGAGGTAGCTTCCACCAGAAGTCTTTTAAATACGGCAAAGCTGATGGAGGAGAACCAGACACTGTTTCGGCTCAAGGAGCTGGAATATGTGGAACGAATTTGTGATAAAGTAGGAAACATTTCGCTAAATGGAGGAAACAGCATTTTAGAACAGCTATCAAAGCTTACAGGCGCGAAAACAGATTTTGCTTGAATCTTCGTGAGATTTCGTCTATGATGGATGGTGAGAGTGGCAGTTAAGGAAGATACTGGATGAAATCAGGAGGATTGCGTTATGGAGCAGGAAAAGAAAGAAGGAAAAGAGAGTTACCTGGTGGCATGCCCAGTGGAGGGGGAAGTAATTCCTCTGGCCCAAGTGCCGGATACCTCTTTGGCTTATGGAATGTTAGGGCCAGGTGTGGGAATTCTTCCGGAGAAGGGAATAGCAGTAGCACCTTTTGACGGTGAGGTATCCGCACTGTTTGATACGAAACATGCTATGGGTCTTACCAGTGACGACGGCGGTGTGGAAGTGCTGATTCATATTGGGATTAATACTGTTGAATTAAAAGGAATGTATCTGTCAGCCCTTGTAGAAGCAGGAGATCATGTGAAAAAAGGGCAGCCGCTGCTGAAATTTGATATTGAAAAGATTAAAGAAGCCGGATATGATACAACAGTGGCTGTGGTAGTATCAAACTTATACCTTTTTCCAAAGATTGAGGTATTGGGATATGGCCGGAAACAGGAACTGGAGGATCTTTTGGCCTGCGGACAGTAAAATAAAGCGGAAACCGGCAAAACTGGTTTCCGCTGAAATAAAACTCTTTGCTGATAGGATATTTTAACACTTTAACCGCTTGTATAAGGCTTTTTCTCATGCTATAGAAAATAAATAAGCCTACCTTGTACTTGGCGGTCTGGGTAGGCTTAAAAACATAACCTGGAGGCTAACCACTTTGTGGGCGGTTGTTTTCCTTATGCGTATAATATAGCATATTCTGAAAAAAATTCAAGTTTTTTGCTTCTTCCTAATTTGATATAGAAATATTGTCAGTGCTTGAGAAAAAACTATTATAGAATTCGTAAGACTTTGGCCAGCCGGCTAAGTGCTTCCGATGTTCCCTTAGACTGTATCCGTGAAATGCTTGGCCATTCTGACCTTAAAACAACTCTTGGCTATATTTACAACCCGCTTTCTGACAAAGAAACGTATATGTTGCTTACAAAAGCACTTTAATTTTAAATGTATTCAAAAATGCATTCAAATTTACAAGACAAAAAAGAAAAGAACCCTGATAGAATCAAGATTCCCCTCCATAAAAAGAAGCGCGAGACGGGACTCGAACCCGCGACCCCGACCTTGGCAAGGTCGTACTCCACCAACTGAGCCACTCGCGCATACACTTATTTTGAACAATCATTATATTAGCATAAGGCGTCCTTGGTGTCAAGAGTTTTTTTACTTTTTTTCGTTGCCTTTTTTTCATTTCTGTTTCCTGCTGGAAAAAGTCCTGCAAATAGTGTATGATGATAAAAGAAAATTCCGGTCAGGGTGTATGCAGGATACAAGGAGGAAAATAGGATGAAAAAGAAACGTTTGTATGATATCCTTCTGGGGATTTGTATAGTAGCATTTCTGGTCAGCGGCGGAATGCTGATGTACCAAATTCAGGAGCAGAAGAAAAATGACAGCCGCCTGGAAGATTTATCTGATTTGGTGATGGAGCAGTTAGAAATAGAGGATGGAGAGAATGGGGCAGAATCGATTGCCGGAACAGGAAAAGAAAGCCAGGAGGAATTGCTGGTAATGCCGAAAGAAGAAAAAGTCCATGAGAAACGCCAGGCCAGGGTAAGGGCGTATGACAAAATAAAAGAGCAGAATTCCGATTTGGTAGGCTGGATTAAAATAGAAGGGACAAAGATTGACTATCCGGTGCTTCAGTCCATTGACAGGCCTAATTTTTACCTGAATCACGATTTTGATCAAAAGAGCAGTATTTATGGAGCTCCGTATGTGGCAGAAGAATGCGATTTAACAAGTGACTGCAGAAACATTTTAATATATGGTCATCACATGAAAAACGGAAGCATGTTTGCTGCATTGGATGGATACTTAGACGAGGAATTCTGGGATTCTCATGGGGTTATTCAGTTTGATACGCTGAAAGAATACGGAAATTACCAGGTAGCAGCAGTATTTTCCATGAGCGCAGTAGATTCGTCGAACCCCCTCTATGACTGGATCACAGCAGGAACAGAGGAAAGCTTCACAAATTATGTGTCTTATATTAAGCAGCATTCCGTCTACGACAAGGGAGTTGATATCCAATGGGGAGATCATCTGATTAGCTTAATCACCTGTGAATATACCCATCAGGACGGAAGGCTGATTGTGGTGGCAAAAAGGATAGAAAGTACGATAGAAGAAAATGGAAAAAAGCAGGAAAAAAAGGAGGAATAACAGTTCACAGCTATAGAAAGGACAGGAAAGCCCCATTGACTATTTTTATCGATGAGAAAGCAGGAAATTATTTGAAATGTGCTGGACAAAACAGAAAAACATTGTATATAATATGCTTATGCGATGTACAGCTAGAAAGCAGGTGGAATTATGGGGCATAAAAAGCAGGTTTTCCGCAGTCTTGCCATGGTGACCCAGCTTGGTATCAGCGTAATGACGCCTATTTTTCTGTGTATTGTTGCAGGCTATTACGTTGATACTTATTTTGGGACGAAAACCATGATTTTCTTTCTTATTCTTGGAGTGCTGGCCGGATGCCGCTGCGGCTATCAGATGGCTAAGATGACGGTTCTGGCAGGTGAGCGGGAGGAGAAGAAGGAAAGAGAGGAGCAGCAAAAGCAAATGGAAGCCTATCCGAAATATGAAGCCGTATCAAAGCCTAAGGAGCCAAGCCGCGTAAGGACAGGCAGCAGGCAGGCTGGCAAAACGGAGGCAGACCATGACAGTTGAAACACGAAAGCTGGTTTTGCAGATGTCAGCAGGAACTTTTTTATGGAATCTGCTGCTTGGAGCGGCAGGCTGGTTCTTAGCTCCGGTTTTAGGATGGGGCAGGATGTCTGTATATTTAGGGCTGCTTGTGGGATGGGCCTCGGCTGAGGCTATGCTGGTTCATATGGCAATAATCACAGAGCGGGTTTTGGAAAGCGGAAATGAAGCTTATGCCAATAAAACTACAGTGATCCATTCCATAGGACGCAGGCTGATTTATATCCTGATGCTCCTTATTATTTTGCGTTGGATTCCCCAGGTAAATGTAATGGCAGTGGTTTTAGGCACTATGGGACTTAAAGCCGGGGCATACCTTCAGCCAATTCTGTCCGGCAGGAACAAGCATTCCAGTCAAACGGAATAAAGGAAGGTAGCAAATATTTTGAGAAAGGAGGAGCGCGTATGGGTATGGGGACGGTAGTCCAGAGGGAAGCCGATTTTATGATACATGGTATTGTGAAATACAATATCGGAGGCCATGAACTGTGGATTACTACGACAACAATCGGAATGCTGATTGTGTCGATTATCATTCTGGTTTTAGCCTTTATGGCAAAGAGAACCATGGAGAACGCCACAGATGTGCCAGGTACATTTCAAAATATCGTGGAACTTGGCGTGGAAATGCTGGAAAAGATGACACAGGGAATCCTGGGAAACCACGCAAGGAAGTTTGCAAATTATGTGGGAACCATCTTTTTGTTTATCCTTTTCTGCAATTTAAGCGGGCTTCTGGGACTTCGGGCACCGACTGCAGATTATGGAGTTACCTTTTTACTTGGTCTGGTGACATTTGCAATCGTACAGTACCAGGGTGTGAAAAACCGCAAGCTGCACCATTTTACCAGCCTGTTTGAACCGGTTCCGCTGCTGTTTCCGATCAACCTGATCGGTGAGGTAGCAAATCCGATCTCGATTTCGTTGCGTTTGTTTGCGAACCTGCTGTCCGGTGTTATTATAATGGGACTTTGGTATGGAATGCTGCCGATCTTTGTAAATATTGGTATTCCGGCAGCACTGCATGTATATTGCGATTTGTTCTCAGGCTGCATTCAAACTTATGTATTCTGTATGCTGACCATGGTTTATATTAACGATAAGATGGAATAAACCGTGGACAGAAGGGAAACCTTCCCGATTCAAATTTTCATTTAGGAGGAAATTAGTATGAATTTTTCTGGACAGGATTTTATTTATGGTTGTTCTGCAATTGGTGCCGGATTAGCTATGATCGCCGGTATCGGACCTGGTGTTGGACAAGGTATTGCAGCCGGTTACGGTGCATCTGCAGTTGGACGTAACCCAGGCGCAAAGTCTGACATTACCTCTACTATGCTGTTAGGCCAGGCGGTTGCCGAAACCACAGGTCTTTACGGTCTGGTTGTTGCTATTATTTTAATGTTCGTTAAGCCATTCGGTTGATGAAAGAAAAATGATAGTGCAGGAGAGGAGGCAAGGTCTTGGACGAATTTTTAAGAATTATAGGATTTGACTGGCAGTTACTCCATGATGCGGTGTTAACTGGCATCAATATTTTCATCCTGTTCTTTGCGCTGTCCTACCTGTTGTTTAACCCTGCCCGTGACTTTTTGGAGAAACGGCGCCAAAAAATAGCCGGAGATTTGGCTGAGGCTGCTGATAATAAGAAGACGGCACAGGAATTGAAAGCAGAGTATGAAAGCAAACTTAAGGAAATAAGTAAAGAAGCAGATGCAATCTTAGCGGAAGCAAGGAAGAAGGCTATGGTCAAGGAGGCTGATATTCTGGAAGAAGCCAGGGCGGAAGCAGCAAGGATTATTGAACGGGCAAACCGCCAGGTAGAGCTGGATCGCAAGAAAGCATTAGACGATATGAAACAGGAGATTATCTCCATCGCATCCCTGATGGCAGGAAAAGTTGTGGCAAATTCTATGGATGTGAAGGTGCAGGATCATCTGGTTGATGAAACATTAAAGGAGATGGGTGAGAGCACATGGCTAAGCTAGTGTCTAAGGTATACGGCGATGCCTTGATGGAAGCAGCCTTAGAAGGCCAGAAAGTGGACGCTTTGTATGAAGAAGCGAAAGCGCTGGCCGGGATTTGGGAGGAGAACCGGCCCCTTGCAGCTCTTTTGGATAATCCAAAGGTTGTAAAGGAAGAAAAGCTGGAGCTTTTGGAACATATTTTCCAGGGCCGGCTTTCACCGGATTTGCTAGGCTTCCTGACCACTGTTGTGGAAAAGGGCAGGCATAAGGAAATTCCCTCCATCCTGGAGTATTTCATCAGCCAGGTTAAGGAGTTTAAGAAAATCGGCACTGCTTATGTGGCAAGCGCCGTGTCCTTAAGTGATGCGCAGAAGGCGCAGGTAAAAGAACGATTATTGGCAACTACCAGTTATGTGGAATTCGAGATCCACTATACCATAGATCCATCTTTGATTGGAGGCATGGTGCTTCGAATCGGTGACAGGGTAGTAGATTCCAGCATTAAGACCAAACTTTATGAGCTTCAGAAGGAGCTTGTTAAGATTCAGTTGGCTTAATATTGATCAATGAGAAAGAAGGTGCGAACCTTAGTTATGAATTTAAGACCAGAAGAAATCAGTTCAGTAATTAAAGAACAGATTGCAAAATATTCTACCAAGCTGGAGGTATCCGATGTGGGTACTGTTATCCAGGTGGCTGACGGTATTGCACGTATCCATGGTCTGGAAAATGCTATGCAGGGCGAGCTCCTGGAATTCCCGGGAGAGGTTTACGGCATGGTTCAGAACCTGGAAGAGGACAATGTAGGCGCCGTTCTCTTAGGTGATTCCTCTGCCATCAGTGAAGGCGATCTGGTAAAAACTACTGGACGTGTTGTTGAAGTTCCGGTAGGCGATGCCATGACCGGACGTGTAGTAAATGCACTGGGCCAGCCAATCGATGGCAAAGGTCCTATCCAGACTAACCAGTTCCGCCGGGTAGAGCGTGTCGCTCACGGCGTTATTGAACGTAAGTCCGTAGATACCCCGCTGCAGACTGGTATCAAGGCAATTGATGCCATGATCCCTATCGGCAGAGGGCAGCGTGAGTTAATTATCGGCGACCGTCAGACCGGTAAGACAGCGATTGCAATTGATACAATTATTAATCAGAAAGGCCAGGGCGTTCACTGTATCTATGTAGCCATTGGCCAAAAGGCATCTACAGTTGCTAATATTGTAAAGACATTAGACGAGTTCGGCGCTATGGACTATACTACCATTGTAGTTTCCACAGCTTCCGACTTAGCTCCCCTGCAGTTTATTGCTCCTTATGCCGGATGCGCCATTGGTGAGGAATGGATGGAAAAGGGCGAGGATGTATTAGTAGTTTATGATGATTTAAGTAAACATGCGGCTGCTTATCGTACCCTGTCCCTTCTGTTAAAAAGACCGCCGGGACGTGAGGCATATCCAGGCGATGTATTCTATCTCCATTCCAGACTGCTGGAGCGTGCTTCCAAGCTTTCTGATGAATTAGGAGGAGGCTCTCTGACCGCACTGCCGATTATTGAAACACAGGCAGGTGACGTTTCGGCCTATATTCCTACCAATGTAATTTCTATTACAGATGGTCAGATCTATTTGGAAACAGAAATGTTTAACTCCGGTTTCCGTCCGGCTATTAATGCCGGTTTGTCTGTGTCCCGTGTAGGCGGTGCAGCTCAGATTAAGGCTATGAAGAAAATTGCCGCTCCCATTCGTACAGAACTTGCCCAGTTTAGAGAACTTGCTTCATTTGCTCAGTTTGGTTCCGATCTGGATGCGACTACGAAAGAGCAGTTGGCACAGGGCGAGCGGATTCGGGAAGTATTAAAACAGCCTCAGTATCAGCCTATGCCGGTTGAATATCAGGTAATTATCATTTTCGCGGCTACCAGGAAGTATCTGTTAGATATTCCGGTATCGGATATTTTGGCATTTGAAAAAGACTTATTCAAATACATCGACGAAAAGTATCCGGAGATTTTAAAGGGCATCCGTGAAACAAAGGTATTAAGCCCGGAGAATGAAGAGCTGCTGAATAAGGCGATTACTCAGTGTAAAGCAGAACGTTAGAAGGCAGGTGAACCATCATGGCATCCATGAGAGATATAAAAAGAAGACGTGCCAGTATTCAGAGCACGGAGCAGATTACCAAGGCCATGAAGCTGGTTTCCACGGTTAAGCTGCAAAAATCCAAGGCAAGGGCAGAGGAGTCAGCAGATTATTTTAATCTGATGTATGACACAATTTGTTCCATCCTGCGTCGTTCCGGAAGCATTGAGCATAAATATTTAAAGGCGGGTGACTCCAAAAAGAAGGCTGTAATTGTTATCACCTCAAATAGAGGTCTGGCAGGAGGATATAACAATAATATTATCCGGCTGATTAACGGAAGCAAGGAGCTGCCTGCCGAAGATACTTATGTATATGCCATCGGAAGAAAGGGCCGGGATGGCCTGGCACGTAAAGGGTATACCATTAAGGCAGATTATTCGGAAGTGATTAACGAACCCATGTACCGGGATGCTGCCGATATTACGGCAGAGCTTCTGGATTCATTTACCCAGGGCGAAATCGGAGAGATCTATCTGGCTTATACCTTCTTTAAAAACACGGTGACCCATATTCCAAAGCTAGTTAAGCTTCTTCCAGTGGAAGCGGAAATTTCCGGGGAAGCTTCCGGCAATGAAAACCTTCTGATGAATTATGAGCCCAACGAGGATGAAGTGCTGAATGCTATTGTCCCCAAGTATATGAGCAGCCTGATTTACGGCGGACTGCTGGAAGCGGTAGCCAGCGAAAACGGCGCCCGTATGACAGCGATGGATTCTGCAACCAACAATGCAGAAGAAATGATCGGAAAGTTGAGCCTGCAGTATAACCGGGCCCGTCAGGGAGCAATCACCCAGGAGCTGACCGAGATTATTGCCGGAGCCAATGCGATTGGGTAATCATGAAAAAAAGTTAGAAAGAAAAAAGGAGAAACAAAATGGCAGAACAAAACACAGGTAAGATCACTCAGATTATCGGTGCTGTTTTGGATATTAAGTTCAGCCAGGGTCATCTTCCGGAAATCAATGATGCAATCAACATCACGATGAAAGATGGCGCAAAGCTGGTTGCCGAGGTATCCCAGCATCTGGGTGATGATACGGTTCGTTGTATCGCCATGGGGCCTACGGATGGTCTGGTAAGGGGCATGGAAGCATTAGCAACTGGCGCCCCAATTACAGTTCCCGTAGGAGAAAATACCTTAGGGCGTATTTTTAATGTCCTGGGCGATCCAATTGACAATCAGCCAAAGCCTGAGGTGGAGGAATATCTTCCGATTCATAGAAAAGCACCAACCTTTGAGGAGCAGTCCACGGAAACTGAAATTCTGGAAACGGGTATTAAGGTAGTCGATCTTCTGTGCCCATATCAGAAGGGCGGTAAGATCGGTCTGTTTGGAGGCGCCGGCGTAGGAAAAACAGTTTTGATCCAGGAGCTGATCCGTAATATCGCAACAGAGCACGGCGGCTATTCCGTATTTACCGGCGTAGGCGAGCGTACCCGTGAAGGAAATGACTTGTACTATGAAATGAAAGAATCCGGCGTTATTAATAAGACCACCATGGTATTTGGCCAGATGAATGAGCCGCCGGGAGCACGTATGAGAGTTGGTCTTACAGGTCTTACCATGGCAGAGTATTTCCGTGATAAGGGCGGAAAAGACGTGCTGCTTTTCATTGATAATATATTCCGTTTTACCCAGGCAGGTTCCGAAGTGTCCGCTCTGCTTGGACGTATGCCTTCTGCAGTAGGCTATCAGCCAACTTTGCAGACAGAGATGGGTGCTCTTCAGGAGCGTATTACTTCTACAAAGAACGGTTCCATTACTTCCGTACAGGCAGTATACGTGCCTGCGGATGACTTAACGGATCCGGCGCCGGCGAATACCTTTGCCCATTTGGATGCAACTACAGTATTGTCCCGTTCCATTGTAGAACTTGGTATTTATCCGGCAGTTGACCCGCTGGAGTCCACCTCCCGCATTCTGGATCCCCGTATTGTAGGCGAAGATCATTACAAGGTTGCCCGAGGCGTACAGGAAGTGCTTCAGAAATATAAGGAACTGCAGGATATTATCGCCATGCTGGGTATGGATGAGCTTTCTGAAGAAGATAAGCTTACAGTATCCCGTGCCCGTAAGATTCAAAGGTTCCTTTCCCAGCCATTCTTCGTAGCAGGTCAGTTTACCGGCCTGGAAGGACGTTATGTTCCTCTTAGCGAAACGATTCAGGGCTTTAAAGAGATCCTGGAAGGAAAGCATGATGATATTCCGGAGAACCTGTTCTTGAATGCAGGTAATATCGATGACGTTCTGGCCCGTGTGAAATAGGGAGGACCGCTATGGCTGAAAACTTTAAATTGCAGATCATCACCCCAGATCGGAAATTTTATCAGGGGGATGTGGAGATGGTAGAGCTTACTACCACAGAAGGTCAGATTGGTGTCTATGCCAGGCATATTCCCCTTACTGCAGTTGTAGCGCCCGGGATCTTAAAGATTCACGAAAATGCAGAGGTAAAGGCGGCGGCTTTAATGAGCGGCTTTATCCAGGTGATGCCGGAGCAGGTAACAATTATGGCTGAGATTGTGGAATGGCCGGAGGAGATCGATGAGAACCGGGCCAAGGAAGCAAAAATCCGTGCAGAGCGCCGGATCCAGTCCCACGATGCTGAGATGGATGTAGCCCGTGCTGAGCTGGCTCTTAAGCGGGCACTGGTGCGTCTGGAAGCCAGACAGTAATATGCCCGGGTAGGCAGGGAGTTTTATGCTTCTGACCGAAACGATTAAGAAGGAGGGAGTGCTGCATAATTTGGAAATTTTACAAGTATAGGGAAAAATATCAGAATACCCTTGCCATATTTGTAGGAACTCCACATTTTGCAGCACTCCTTTTCAGATATATGACTGTAAGAGTGGTGTCATTCCTTTTTAAGTGATTTCGATTATTTCCTGAAAACTTCTTGTCATATTTGGAAAAAGGATGTATAATCAGGAAGGAATCATAAAGAAGCTTATTTTAAAAACGGCAGTACATATAAGGGCTCGTAGCTTAGCTGGGAAAGCGCTGCGTTCGCAACGCAGAGACCGTGGGTTCGAATCCCATCGGGTCCATATTCAGTAAGGAAAGTCTGGCAGATGCCGGGCTTTTTGCTTTGCACAGGAGCAGCCGGACATGCTCTGGCGTACTGACTGAGGGATATTTGCAGATTAAATCCAGCAGGTTAAAGATTGGCCTGTTTTGCCGGACATAGGCGAAAAACTTTGGATATCAGAGGGAGTAATTTAATTTTGTCTGCTATGATACAGGATTATTTGGCTGGAAGAACTACAGTATTGCTGCTTCTCCCGATTGTTTTTGGGATTTTAATCATATCTGTGATTATAATAAAACGTATGATGAAGCGGAAGGCTTTTCAAAGAGAGCAGCTTCGCCGTCTTTTGCAAATCGGAAAGCAGGGAGAAGAAGACACGATTTATCAGCTATCCCGTGTTCGGGGGCCTAAATATATACTTCACAACCTTTATGTGCCTTTAAACAATGGAGCAGGAACCACAGAAATTGATATGATTTTGATTCATAAGACCGGGATTTTTGTGATTGAAAACAAGAACTATGCTGGATGGATTTATGGAGATGAGTCAGAATCCAGATGGCTTCAGGTACAAACAAAAGACGGAAAACGCTGGGAAAAGCTGTTTTATAGTCCGATCCGCCAAAATCAAAACCATATCCGAAATTTAAAGCATTTTCTGGAAGAAGCATTTGACTGGGACATTCCATACTGTTCTGTGATTGTTTTTAATGATAAAGCGAAGTTAAAAAGGATTCGGATTACATCAGAAGAATTGCTGGTATCAGAAAGCAGAAAAATAAAAAGGCGGCTCCACAAAAAGATGAGGCGTATGAAGCGGGTATTCGGCAAGCGCCAGATGGCTGCTCTTTATCAACGTCTGGCGCCGTTGGAAAATCCTGGAAAACGAGTGAAAAGGCAGCATGAGAAGTACGTTAGCCAGGCAGGAGCCAGACACAGACATTTTATGCACTAAAAAAATTTCAGGCAGTCGTCTGTATACGAGTCTGTGATGTTCCATTTCGTTTTTATGGGAGAACGATTCAGAAAATAGATCAATACGATTCATTTTATTAAGTGAAATAAAGGAAGATGGAAGAATTTTATAGAAAAATAGTTACAAATTTAATTTTTTGCAGATTCGCTATTGACAAAAGAAAATAGTTAACGCTATAATTTGTGCAATGGCTATGACGGAGAGAAGTAGCGTATTTTATCGTTCCCAGTGAGCGGAGGATAGTGAGAACTCTGCAAAGTGAATTTACGTGAATAACACTCCTGAGCTGCAAACAGAACGTTGCGGTTGTCTGAAGATTATGTATGGTCTGTATGATATCCAGATAGCGGATCTTCATAGTAACCGTCATGTCCCGCTTAGCTCAACCATAAATGAAAGGGGCATCTGTGAATCCTCAAGGAGATATGCAGAAAATGGGGCAGGCGCTGCAATCAGTAAGGGAGCCGTGCGCTGTACGAAAATCAGCAAGGTTTTTCAACAAGGTTCATTAGAATTCCAAAAGCTGCATACGAATATTGAATGTGAGGCAGCATATGGGTTGAAATGACCAGTGAGCGACTGCAAGACAGTAATTCAGGTGGTACCGCGGACAATGGCTGTTCGTCCTGAGCATTTTGTTCAGGAGGGGCAGCTTTTTTGCGTTGCAGCGTGCTGTCTGTCTGCTTACTTCGTAAAATTTTTACAGACAGAGTGCTAAACGGAAAACGATTTAAAATGTTTGCCGGCCAGTGCAATGCAGAAAGCTGCTCATTCTGTACAGGAACTACTGTTATAGGAAGTGAGGAGAAGACTATGAGCAAAGGAAACATGTATCGAAGCCGGACACTAGACAAAATTAGCGAGCAGGATGTAGGGGCTGTAATAAAAGCAGCAGGATGGGTGGAAAATATCCGGGATCACGGAGGCGTGTCTTTTATCGATCTGCGGGATATGTACGGAGTGCTGCAGGTAGTACTTAAAGATTCCAGCTTGTTAAAAGGGATTGGCAGAGAAGACTGCGTATCTTTTGAAGGGGTGATTGACCTTCGGGATGAAGAAACCTACAATCCTAAGATACCCACAGGAACCATTGAACTAGAAGCTAATTCGGTAACTGTTTTAGGCAAGGTCCGTCAGGCGCTGCCCTTTGACATTATGACTTCAAAAGAAACAAGAGAAGATTTGCGTCTGAAATACCGCTATCTGGATCTGCGGAATAAAAAGGTAAAGGATGGCATCATCTTCCGTTCCAATGTTATCAGCTTTCTGCGGCAGAAGATGACAGATATGGGATTTTTGGAAATTCAAACACCAATTCTCTGTGCTTCTTCACCAGAGGGTGCCAGGGACTATATCATTCCTTCCCGCAGGCATAAGGGAAAATTTTATGCGCTTCCCCAGGCGCCCCAGCAGTTTAAACAGCTTCTGATGGTGTCTGGTTTTGACAAGTACTTTCAGATCGCTCCATGCTTCAGGGACGAAGATTCCAGGGCAGACCGTTCTCCGGGGGAATTTTACCAGTTAGATTTTGAGATGAGTTTTGCTGCTCAGGAAGATGTGTTCCGGGCAGGCGAGGAGGTTTTAACAGCAGTATTTGAACGGTTTGCGCCGGAAGGCTTTTCGGTATCCCAGGCGCCTTATCCGGTTATTAGCTACCGGCAGGCTATGCTGGAGTTTGGAACGGATAAGCCAGATTTTAGGAATCCTCTGAGAATTATTGATGTAACTGACTTTTTCCAGCGATGCAGCTTCCGCCCCTTCCATAAAAAGACGGTCCGTGGAATCCGGGTTCACGCTGAGATGTCCAAAGGGTTTCATGAAAAATTGCTGCAGTTTGCCCAGTCTATCGGCATGGGCGGTTTGGGATATCTGGAAGTGGAAACAGATATGAGCTATAAGGGGCCTATTGATAAGTTTATCCCAGAAGAGATAAAAGGCGAAATTGCTCAAATTGCAGGCCTCAAACCGGGAGATACCTTGTTTTTAATTGCTGATAAAGAGGCGCGTGCTGCCCATCTTGCAGGGCAGATTCGTACAGAATTAGGAAAGCGGCTGGATATTTGTGAGAAAGATGCATATCGTTTCTGTTTTGTAAATGATTTCCCTATGTATGAGTATGATCCGGAAGAAAAAAAGATTGTGTTTACCCATAATCCATTTTCTATGCCCCAAGGCGGTTTAGAGGCTCTTTTAACGAAAGATCCCCTGGATATTCTGGCTTATCAGTATGATATTGTATGCAATGGGGTAGAGCTTTCCTCTGGTGCAGTCCGCAACCATGATTTGAATATTATGGTAAAGGCATTTGAGATTGCCGGATATACGGAGGAAGAATTAAAGACGAAATTTGGAGCGCTGTACTATGGGTTCCAGTTCGGTGCACCGCCTCATGCAGGAATGGCTCCGGGGGTGGATCGGATGATTATGCTTCTTCGGAATGAGGATAATATACGAGAAATCATTCCCTTCCCTATGAATGGAAACGGACAGGATCTTATGTGCGGGGCACCAGGAGAGGTAACGGAAACGCAGCTTCGGGAAGCCCATATTAAAATAAGATAAGATATAAAAATAAGGATGCTGCAAAGCAGGTTTTACGGTCTGCTTGCAGCATCCTTTTTCAATTGATAGGAAGCAATTTCCTATTAATTGAAAACCCTCCGGGAGATGCGCACTTCGCGCCTAAGGAAACTGTCTGCTGGCGCAGACGCGCTCCGGCGCGCGAGTTCGATTCATCGGACTCTTTGTTCGAACCTGTCAGAAACAAAATGGTTAAGCCTTATCTGTGGAACTTACACAAGCCGGTTAATAAAAAGGCTTAATGAAGAAGCTTCCGAGAGCCGTCCGTAGATATTTGACGGATTTTCTTCCCTTTCCTGACTGCTGTTTTTTTGCTCCTCTTCCTGTGCGGCTTTCTGCTTTTGCGCCTCTTCCTGCAAAGCGTTCTGTTTTTGCGCTTCTTTCTGCTTTAACTGCTCAAGGCGTGCTTGTGCTGCCTGGATTTCTTTTTCCAGTTCCCGCACCTTGTCGCTGTCATGGTTTTGAGAAGCTTCTTTTTTTTCCTGATTCAATTTTTGGATCTTTTTTTCCAAAGCTTTTATTTGGGGATTGCCGCCATTGGAACTTTGGGATTTCATCATACTGGCTGAAAACGCCGGAGAAATAACAGGTGTTATGCTCATATAGGTCACCTCCCTTTTGTTATTATGTACGCTGGGAATCTCTCCTGCACATGCTTTTGCAGCAGCTCATTTGTCATATGTACATAAATTTAATCAATGCTGGTTCCACATACACTGCATAAATTTTGCACACCTGACAAATGCTCATGTCACAAAACCGGGCACGAAAAGACTTCGAGTGTACATGATTGAGCACCCGCTCTAAATATGTTATCGGCAGCAACAAAAGTAGAATAACAAAATTGATGCAGTCAGTCAGTTTTCTGTTGTAAAAGGCGGAAGAAGGAACAGCAATTCTAATCGATATATTCCATCAGAAACCTGGTTGTGAATCGTGCCATTTTGCTTTTCCATAACAGCCCGGATATTGGAAAGCCCAATTCCGTCCTTTGGCAAATCAGCTAAGCGGGGATCGCAGCTATTTTCAATTAAGATCAGGTAAAAATTCCCCTTTTTTCTGCCGGATATGTGGAGGAACCGATTTTCTTCTGGAAGTTCATCACAAGCGGCCAGGGCATTATCTATGGCATTCGCCAAAACGATACACCAGTCATAGTCATGAACACTGCTTTCCTTTGGCAGCGTCAACTGGCAGGAAACTGAAATTTTCTTCTGTTTTGCAACTGAAAACTTACTTCCAAGAAGGGCGTCTACTGCGGCATTTCCAGTCTGAACAGGAGAGGAAAGAAGGGACAGGCTTTCTTCCAGGCAAATCAGATATTCATAGGCTTGACGGCTGTTATCTGCTTTCAGCAATTGTGCCAGCACAGTTAAGTGGTTTTTGATATCATGGCGGAAGGCAGCAGTTTGTTCATAGCGGAGTTTTGATTCCTGAATATAGATTTTCTGCTGCTGGATCTGCTGCTGGAATCTTTGAAGATTTTGCCAGGCATAAAAAGAGGCGATGATTTTTTGGTAAGCAATCAGAGCAAAAAACAAGCATCCGCAGGCAAATATCTGCAGAAAGAGTATTTCTGCATGGTTAATAACCGGATATAGCAGTCCGGAGCTGGAATCAACCATAATCGTGGAACCGTAGATGGTGTTTTGAATAGTTTCCTCTACCAGAGAGATAAAAAAAACAGGGACAGTCAAAAGCGCCAATTCCGTATGTGCCGGGATATGGATGGGACATTGGAAATGCTTTAAAATGATCCGGGAAAAAAGAAGAAACAAAAAAAGGTTCAGCAGTTCTCTTGCCGTATCAGATATTAATATCAGAATGGGGCTGGACAGTATAAAATTAAAAGAATAGAAAGCAGCCCATTGGGCGATGCCGCGGCATAAGCTGGATGCAGAGATGGTCAGGGCAGAAGCATAAAAAGCAGAGGCATGCGTCTGCTTTTGAAACAGCAGCCCTACAACAAAAAGCAGAAGGATTTCTGACAGCAGCAGAAAGATTCCCGCAATTGAAACTTTAAGTGCCAGCGCGGTGAGAATTCCGTGAAAAGCAACATACCCAATGCCTAAGCCCCGGCGAAAGGGGACTTGCCTTAAGCGGCAAAAAAAATAAAAAGAAGCTAAGGGTATGAAAAGATGGCCGATGATAATTGGCAGAACAAACTGCCACGGAATCTGATATGAACTATCAGGAATTGCCTGAAATAACATGTCCAAAAAAATCCTCCTTTTAGATACCGTTTTGCTTTGCCATGTATTCCAGCATTTGATTCATAAGAAGAGAATGATGCTGTCTGGAAACCGGAAGCTTCTCCCCGTTTTCCAGTGTAATTAATCCGTTTGTATACTGGGACAGGTAGTCTGGATTTACAAGGAAACTTCGATGGCATTTAATAAAATGGGGGCCGGACTGCTGCTCCAACTCTTTCATTTTTCCGTAATAGTCAATGATTCCCTGCTTCGTATGGAGATAAATTTTCCGGTTCCTAACCTCGCAGTAATAGATATCGCCAAACTTAACGGATTTGCACCAGTTTGCCGTTTGTATAAAAAGGGAACTTTCCAACCGGTCATCCAGACGTTTCAGTACCCGCTGCAAGGTGCGCCGAAACCGTGTTTGATCAATTGGCTTTAATAAATAGTCTGTGGCTTCTACCTCAAACGCATCCGGCATATAGTCAGCCAGTACAGTTACAAAAATCAATACGCCGTCAAATTTCTGGGAACGCAGACGTTTTGCAAGCTCTACCCCATTTAAATTCGGCAGTTGGATATCCAGAAAAATCAGATCATAATGGAATGGGGAAGCTAAAAGAGAAAGCCCGCTTGCAAAACAGGAAATATCAAAAGGCCGGTTTTCAAAGGTAAAAAATTCTGAAAGAAGCTGTTTTAACTGCTGGCACATTACAGGTTCATCATCGCAAACCGCAATCTTAATCATAAGAATATTACCTCCCAGGATTTTGATTGGCTTTTTTACCATTTTACCTGTTCGATGCGGGTTTTTCAATAAAAATGCTGCGGAAAGTTATGGAAATGATGCAAATAGCCGGACAATTGTGTTATACTTTCAGCAGGACTGGAAACAAGAAAGGATTTAAGTATGAAATCATTAGTGATCGCGGAAAAGCCTTCCGTAGCCAGAGATATTGCCCGGGTATTAAAATGCAGAAATAACAGAAACGGAGCCATTGAAGGCGATGCCTATGTGGTAACATGGGGGTTAGGGCATCTGGTAACATTAGCAGATCCGGAAGGATACGATAAAAAGTATAAGGAATGGAAGATGGAAGATCTTCCTATGATGCCGGAACCTTTTAAACTGGAGGTGATCCGCCAGACGGCTAAGCAGTTTCAGGCTGTGAAGGCACAGTTATTCCGGAAAGATATTCACCAGGTGATTATTGCCACAGACGCCGGACGGGAGGGGGAACTGGTAGCCAGGCTGATTCTGAAAAAAGCGGAATGCAGAAAGCCCATCAAGCGTCTTTGGATTTCTTCCGTAACTGATAAAGCTATTCGGGAAGGATTTGACCACTTAAAAGAGGGAAAAGAATATGAAAATCTGTACGATGCGGCAATGTGCAGAGCAGAGGCAGACTGGCTGGTGGGAATGAATGCAACCAGGGCACTTACCTGCAAATACAATGCCCAGCTTTCCTGCGGAAGGGTACAGACTCCTACTTTGGCTATGATTGCAGCCAGAGAAAAGGAAATCAAAGAATTTGTTCCGAAATCGTATTATGGCCTGCAGGCCGGATGGAAACAGGCAGGGGGAGAAGTACTGTTATTTACCTGGCAGGAAGAAAAATCTGGAAGCAGCCGTTCCTACGACCAAAACCGGATGAAAGAGCTTAAGAATCAGCTTCAAGGGCAGAAGGGAAGGGTAGAAGAGTTAAAATCTTCTCTTAAAAAGACTCAGGCACCCCTTCTGTATGATTTAACGGAGCTGCAGAGAGAGGCGAACAGAAGATTTCAATATTCCGCTAAAGAAACCCTGAATATTATGCAGCGGCTGTATGAAAATCATAAAGTGCTTACCTATCCACGAACCGATTCCCGGTATTTAAGCAGTGATATCCTGCCTACCATAAAGGAACGGCTGAAGGCCTGCGGCGTAGGTCCTTATAAAAAGCTGGCTGGCCAGCTTATGCGGCAGCCGCTTCCGGCCAAGCCCTTTTTTGTGGATAATAGCAAAGTATCCGATCACCATGCCATTATCCCCACAGAACAATTTGTACAGCTTGATCATATGACAGTTGACGAACGCCGGATTTATGATTTGGTTGTAAGGCGTTTTTTGGCAGTGCTGTACCCGCCGTACCAGTATGAACAGATAAGCCTGACGCTAAAGGTAGGAAATGAGCAGTTTAAGGCCCGCAGCATAGCAGTGAAAGATCCCGGTTGGAAATCGGTATATGAAAATGAAATGGACAGTTCGGAGGGAAGGAACGGAGGCAGCAGAAATGGAAATTGGGATGAATTTGGAAACTGGGAGGAAGAGGAGTTTTGGGAAACAGGCGGTTTCCAAAATAATCATTTACGGGAAGACGGCTGCTACAGGGAAGCAGATCAAAAGACCCTGACCTCCCTAACGAAAGGTGACTGGCTGGCGCCTTTAGCGATTACCATAACAGAAGGAAAAACCAAGCCGCCGGCCTTATTTAACGAGGCAACCTTGTTATCAGCCATGGAAAAGCCAATCGCATATCTGGAAACGAAGGATCAGGCAATGGTAAAAACATTAGGAGAAACGGGCGGCTTGGGAACAGTGGCAACCAGAGCAGATATTATTGAAAAGTTATTTGCAAGCTTTCTGGTGGAAAAGCGGGGAAAGGATATTTTGTTAACATCAAAAGGACATCAGCTTTTGAAGCTGGTTCCGGAGGACTTAAAAAAACCGGAACTGACGGCTGTTTGGGAGATGAAACTGGGAAAAATCGCCAAAGGAAACTTAAAGCGGAATGTATTTATGAAGGAGATCCGGGGATACTCCCAGCAGTTGACGGATCAGATTAAAGGTGGAGAGGGAACCTTCCGCCATGATAATTTAACGAATACCAAATGTCCCAACTGCGGCAAACGGATGCTTCTCGTTAAAGGAAAAAACAGCCAGATGCTGGTATGCCAGGACAGGGAATGCGGTCATCGGGAAACGATTGCCCGCACATCCAACGCCCGCTGCCCTGTATGCCATAAAAAGATGGAGCTTCGGGGAAAAGGAGAAGGACAGATTTTTGTGTGCGGATGCGGTTATAAGGAAAAACTGACCGCTTTTCAGGAACGGAGAAAACGGGAGGGGGCAGGCGTTTCGAAAAAGGATGTAGCCCGGTATTTAAACCAGCAGAAAAAAGAAGCCAGCCAGCCCATTAATAATGGATTTGCCCTGGCTTTGGCAGGGATAAAATTAGATGAAAAGCAGGATGGGCAAAAGGGATGAAGATTATTTATGGGAATCGAAATGACGGAATTTGCATCCTGCGATGCTTTGGGTATGATGGGCAGGTGGAACTGCCAAAAGAGATACATGGTACTTTTGTGACGGAATTGGGACCGTATCTATTTTCGGAAACGGTAAGGCGTCAGGAGCCGGGAAGACTGTATTTTGCGGATCTTTCGGAAGAGGAGGCTGGAAATGGTTTTACGGGGGAAAATGGAAATGAGCAGCAGGAAGAAAGGGAACAGGAAACTTTAAGAGCGCTGCTTCGGGCAGATGCATTGGCGGACGGAACACCCGCCTTAAAAGGAATGGCCTTACGTTCTCTTTCCCTTCCGGAACATCTGAAAAAAATCGGTGCTTATGCCTGCTATAACTGTGGGAATCTGGAGTTTCTGGAGTTTTTTGGAGCGCTGAAAGATTTAGGAGCCGGACTTTTCACAGGATGCCACAGGATGGCCCGTATTCACCTGCATATGGAATTTGGCGAAACCTGCTGCCTGAAAGAAGTATTGGCAGAGCTGCGCCAAACGCTCCGTGTGGCCTTTATCGATCAGCAGGGAACAATTTGGGCCAAGCTGCTGTTTCCGGAATATTATGAGGAGTCCATTGAAAATACACCAGCCAGAATCCTGACTCAGGAAATGCATGGATGCGGCCATCGATACCGGAATGCCTTTAGTGGGAAAGAGTTTCAGTATTGGACTTATGATAAACTGTTCCCTCATATTCAGGTTCAGGAAAAACCGGAGCTGGTAACCGAATTAGTAATGGGGAGGCTGATGTACCCGGTGCAGCTAAAAGAGGACAGGAAGAGAATTTATGAGGAATATTCTTCTACCCATGGCCGGGAGATTTTAAGGGTGGCACAAAAGCAGCAGGATATGGACCTGCTGAAATTTGCGGCTGCTTCCTCCTGGTGTAGTGAGGAATGTCTGGAGGAAATGTTAGAAGAAGGAGGCTGTGAAGGAAATGCACAGGCACTGGGGATACTAATGGATATCCGCTATCAGAAAAAGGAGAATTCCAGGAAAAAAGGGAAGAATCGGTTTACACTGTAAATATTGCCGTCAGGAATGTGACGAAAACCTGGCATTCAAGCTGTATCATTGGGTAAAATGAATGCTAGTGTTCTGTCTGCTTGATAAATATGGTAATATATGGTATCATAAAAATAAAAAGGTGTGATACTATGGCAAGACCAAAAAAATATATTATCTCTTT
>JAAWIS010000145.1 GCA_022796475.1 Lachnospiraceae bacterium
ATCGATGCCTGGATGCAGAACCCCTGTAGTTATTTTATCATAAATATGCTGAAAAGTCAGTAAAATCAATGGTTTACAGACTTAAAAAGCAGACACTAAGTAAATCCGGCAGAAGCAGACAGTCCTGCCCCTGCACCTATCAAGACAGCGTCTGCGCTCTGAATTTTTATTTTCATTTTTTCGATATTATCCCAATAACTGTCCGTAGATTTTGTAGTCGCAATCTTTGAAAACATTAAAAACCACCTCCATATCACCTGGATGCTTATTCTGATATTCTTTTACCGTTTGGATTGCTATTTCAGCGGCTTCTTCATTTGGAAAATGAAACTCCCCTGTAGAAATGCAACAAAAAGCAATGCTTTTCAACTGATACTCTGCAGCAAGTGCAAGGCAGGAACGGTAACAGTCTGATAGCAGGTTGCGATCTCTTTGTGTGACTTCCCCATGAATAATCGGACCCACCGTATGCAGAACATACCGGCAGGGGAGATTGTAGGCTTTTGTTATTCTGGCTTTTCCCGTGGGTTCTTCTATTTTCTGTCTTTCCACGGGATGGTTTTCTTCCATGGAACCCTTTTCTTCCATAGAATGTTTTTCTTCCGTGGAATGCCTTTCTTCCATGGAATGTTCTTCTTCCATGGAACGCTCTTCTTCCATCATACGGGAACATTCCAGACGAAGTTCTATGCCTGCGGCAGAATGAATGGCATTATCAATACACCCATGACAGGGAATAAAGCAGCCTAACATCGTACTGTTGGCAGCATTTACAATCGCGTCTACAGATAAACGTGTAATATCGCCTTGCCATAAGTAGATCCCGGATTTCACGAATGGAATATCTGCTAAAGAGACAACGCCTTTCTCTGCTTTTTCCTCCTGCAAATATTCGTCCTGTATGTTCAGAAAATCTTCTGTAACCGGTTTGGGCGGGCGAATATTCATAAGAGAGCGTAACAGCCGCTTCCTTGCATTTTCCTCCACGGGAATATGGAAGAAGGGCATTCCATGGAAAAAAGGCGTTCCATGGAATGATTTCAGCTCGTCATTTTCGTTTATGAGATATTCTATCAGAAAAGTAAGTCTTTCTGCCTGTGTCATAGAGTCCTCCTATCTATTGCCTGTAAGGGGCACATTTCCTTACATTTTCCGCAATGTTAACAATGAATTCTCGTCCCCCTGCCTTTACGGAGCAGAGAGATTTCTACATTTGACCGATCGATCATCCAACCCGTTATTCTGCTACAACTGAAATTCTCTGCTGGTTGTGGTTCCCATTTAACGCTTCATCAACCATAGCAACTGCATAGTCAGCATAACTGATCATGCTTTCTCCCTTAACGTTCAATGTCAATTCTTCACCGCCTAAGATGTATTTCCCGGTTTTCGCTCCGTCTGCCTGAAAATCTCCGGCAGGGCTGATATATGTCCATTTTACATCGGTTCTGGTTCGAAGTTCGTCCAGTGCTTTACCCATGTTAGAAGCAAGGGGCTTGAACATTTCCGGGAAGTCTGCTCCGTCCATGACCTGTATGGTATGCTCCGGGTCCACATACAGACTGCCCGCCCCGCCGACAACCAGAAGCCTTGTCCCCTTGCCGCTTACAAGGTTGCAGAGATGTTTCAGAGAAGTGCTGTGCTGCGGCAGGGTTTCCGGTGTCCATGCCCCGAAAGCGTCAACCACAACATCAAAGCCCTCCAGATCGGCTGCGTTCAAATCGAACAGGTCTTTCTGTATGACCTTTTTTGCTGCTGACCGGTTCTCGCCACGGACAACGGCGGTAACGTCTGCCCCTCTTGCGACAGCTTCCTCGACAATCAACTTACCCTCTTTGCCATTTGCACAAATAACTGCGATTTTCATAGTTAGTTTCGTTCCTCCTGTATTCTTTTTGGGTTTTATTTGCGGCTTGTTTTTTCCGCTCGCAGGATTATAATATATCCATAGGGTGAAAACGTAAAGTAAGCACTTTATTGTGCCGTAGTTACCTAAAAGAAACTATTGTGAAGAAACGGGGGTTTTTCATGGAAAAAAATTTACCTGCCTGCCCGGTAGAAACCACTTTAATGCTTATCAGTGACCGCTGGAAAGTTCTTATTATCCGTGACTTATTAGACGGTACTAAACGATTCGGAGAAATTAAAAAATCTGTTGGAAATATATCTCAAAAAGTTTTAACTGCTAATCTGCGCTCAATGGAAGATAGCGGATTGCTTACCCGGAAAGTATATCCGGAAGTACCTCCACGGGTAGAATACACTTTAACCAAAACGGGGTATAGCCTGAAACCTGTTTTAGACGCTATGGTAGAGTGGGGAACGGAATATAAAAAGAAAAACAGTTAAAGTCTTACTGTTCTTACGGTTTTGGAAATCTTATCTGCAATTTCATCCCTTGATGAATCTGGTTTCTGCTTCAAAATAGCAAGAACCGCCATTTCCATTCCATTCAAAGTGACATCCAAAGTGACACTTGGAATGTCACTTTGAAGCTCTGGCCTGTAGATGACAAACTTAAATCCATTCTCTCCATTATTTATTAGCAACGAAGAAAGCCTTTAAATCATCAGGTGTGACCTCTCTATCTTCATCAGCCGTTCTCAGATAGTATCTTCCTGCTGCGGAATATGGGGCATTTTCGCCACTAAACTCTACCTTTATCAAACATTTGTGATCTGGAACATGTTTTAAAATTACAGGTTTTTGGTCATTTTATCCAAATCAGGATAGCTTATTTCATTCAATCAAGATTCTTAACCTCCCAATATCCTGATTTATCGCTTCCGATCCTTTCTATTAAATCTTTCTTTCGCAAAGAATCCAATGTCCGCTGGATCGTCCTCAATGATTTTGATGTAGCATCCGCCAGTTCCTGTCTTGTGTAGTAAGGATTCTTTCCAAGCAGACCATATACTGCCTGCTCATTCTTGTTCAGGAAAATATTTACAGTGCCATAGACCTCCGTTTCTTATTTCTGAACATTCTGGCATAGTGCAGCTTTTTTATGATTTTTCCCCATATGGTGTTTTTGGTTCTGCCACCATCGACAACGGTTCCTGTCTGTCGAAATCATAAGTAATCACCTTATGTTCCTGTTCGACAAAAGATGCCGGGCCGCCAATACCAAAATATTTTTCAAAAAATGTCTTTAACTTATCAATGACGCCCTGTCTCTTCTTAGCTCTTCCACCACCGCCAAATCTCGAAATCGGCGGCATCAGCTTGTCAATGTCTGTTCCAGATGTTTTTATCTCCCCATCCCGAAATGCATTCTCCATAAATTTGCGGGTATCTTCCGGCTTCAGTTTTTCCTCTGCTATAATTTCATCAAGGTCATGCATCCTCTGCTCCACCACATAACTGTGCCATTCATTCATAACGTCATCCGCGTCGTTGATTCCTGCAATAAAGTTTTCAATGAGTCGTTTCTTACTGCGCAATTCCGGGCTGGCATCAATCGCTTTATGAATGGTAATCAGCACTTCCTTATCCTCGCAGTGGGTATCATGGTATTTTTTTACCAGCATGAGAATATAGTCAATGTTGATTTCTATCTGCCGGATCAATTCAATCTCAAATACGACATCGTCTGTAATGTCCGTACTTTCCTGCCGTTTCCGTTTCCATTCATCCCGCAAGTCCTGATAACGTCCGAGGTAATCCTGTAGGTCACGCTCTGAAATCAATTCATTCCCCTTGAAATCATCAAAGGACAGCAGCAGGTTCCGCATACGGAGAATCGCGCCAAACAAGGAAATAAAGTCTTTCTGGTTTTGCTCTCCGACAATCTGCGGTTCTGATAAGGGAAACTTATGATTCAACTCCTTCATCAAATCCACATAACCCGGCATCTGTTTTCCGTCTATAGACTCATATCCATAGTAGTAATCCCTGAAGCTCTGCAGAAGAACAATTCCCCCGGCGTTCTTATCCCCAAACAGGGAAATCGCACTGTCCACACGCTTTTGCAGATTGCGGAAACACACGATATTGCCAAATGTTTTGATGGAATTGAGGATGCGGTTGGTACGGGAAAATGCCTGTATCAGTCCGTGCATCTTCAAATTCTTGTCCACCCACAGGGTATTCATAGTAGTGGCGTCAAAACCCGTAAGGAACATATTGACAACAATCAGAATATCCAGTTCTTTATTTTTCATTCGAAGGGATACATCTTTATAATAATTCTGGAATTTATCGCCGGAAGTATCGTAGTTCGTATGGAACATTTCATTATAATCCTTGATGGCTTCTTCAAGAAATTCTCTGGACGGCTGGTCAAGCGCAGAGGTGTCCTCTGAATTTTCTTCATCCAGAATGCCGTCCGCTTCTTCCTCATTTGCACCATA
>JAAWIS010000146.1 GCA_022796475.1 Lachnospiraceae bacterium
CGGACATGTTTTGAAAGTCCATAAATCCGGTCTTCCTTTAATCTCCACATCACAATATGCTACCTCAAGAAAGTAATTATCTCCATCTGTTTTCTCATGAAATTTATCCAGATGCCCAGTCATAGAATTAAGCCATGCTGTTTGTGTTTTTCCCGTTCGTTTAAAACTGCCATCCTGAGGAATTGGATAAAAAAGCACTTCTTTCAAGCTATCCGCAAATTGAATCCCCGGCTCATTCCATACAAAGGGATTTTCATATTCAGATACATCCAAAAAACCTCGCAGAAACAATGCACCACAAGATCGCTCATTCATCAGTTCATATATCATGCCTCCACATTTACAGCGCGTTCCAGGTCTGCGCAAGTAAACGCGTCCCAGTCCAAGTTCTGTATCCTCATGGCTCTTTTGTGTACAGGAGGGATTAGAACAAGCATAAATTCCCTGCAATCCTCGGAACATCATATGCAACCTGGCAGGATACAAAGCCTTCCCATCTATATTCTTTGCCAACGGAGCAATCGCAAGCAATGTACTGGTTGCCTTTTCCGCAATAGATGAATCGCTTTCTGGAAACGCAATGTTCACCAGATCTTGAAAACTAACTGCATGGCCACGAGTCTCTTTCATGATCCGCAACATAGGGTTGTATAAACGTAGACATTCATACAGCCATGATTCAACCAATTTTTCATCCTCAAACTTGTTGGGTACAGAAATACCTATTCGTTTTGCAAAATCTAAAATGGCTATATGTCTCTCGTCCCAATCCCGTTGCAATGCGTCCATATCATAATTTTCCAGAACAGATGGGGCAAACTCTTTACCTGTTATCTGAATCTCTTCTTCTTTTCCCTTAATTAATGCAAATCTATTTCCACTTTTCCTCTGCGCACTTAAATCGCAGGCAAATTTGTATATTGCCTCTTCCTGGTCTTTTCCCGGCGGTACACTGGCACTGGTAAGAATAAATTGTACCTGACTACGTCTGATCCCTAACTTATGCAATACTCTACGAACTAAAAGGGAAACCTCCCCACCAGCTGAGCCACGGTACATATGGGCTTCATCAATTATAAACAAAAGTCTATTCTCCGGATTGCTTTCAATCCAATATTTTGTTTTATTCCAAATATCTCTCTCAATAGGACGCATTAACATATATTCCAACATGGAGTAATTCGTAATCAATATATCTGGGCAATGTTGATGCATTTCATGCCGAGTTATCAGCTCCGCATCCTGCGGATCTGTCACGCAATCCTCCTGATTCCTTAAACGTTCAATAAACGCTCCCAGATCCCTTTTAGAAGGATATTTCCCCAGTTCCCATAACTTTTTCTTAACTTCTTCTGACTGTAGAAAAATATCCTTCTCCATAGTATCAGCCAATTTACGATTTTTATTTCTGTCTGCCTTACCCGCATATGGCGTGCGGCCAGTATACATTCCAAACTGTGGAACGCGACTCCCTGGAACCATTTCGTTGAGGAGGCTATGAAAACCGTTTTCGCCATTTCCAATCATACGGCGAAGCCTTCCGACTTGATCCGACACCAACGCATTCATGGGATACAGCATAATCGCCCGTATCCCGCGAATTTCCCATGTTTTCGGAGAATGCATTTGCTCTAAAACTAATTTACTCACCATAGGCCACATAAAGCATTCTGTTTTTCCAGAACCTGTGCCTGTAGCCACAAATAGATCATTCCCACAATAAAATTTTTCCAAAGCTTCAATCTGGTGTTGATACGGATTACTGAAAACTCCCAAATCCAATTCTGTCATTCTTGACAGAATTCTTTTTACATCTTTACTTAACTCTGAATTATGAATTCCATCTTTTACCTCATAATAGGCAGGATTAGCCTCTATATATGGTTCCTGAAAAACCATCCCTGATTTCTGCAGCTCTTTTTCACAGGCACTACGTAATGCGTCATTTTTGCCTAAATACTCTGTATTGATATAATCCAATAGTCTATTTCTAATAGCATCATAAGTACTTTTCACTCCATATTTATCCATGATATTTCCTCTCATCTGTTAATTCTAACCGCAAACCATATAAATGTGGTTTTATGTATCTCCATACGTCTTCGTCCATATCCCACTCCAGTTTATCCTTAAAAGTATTATGTGGCCAAGCATAGGTTTCCAACAGAGAACTTTCTTTTTGTGGTAAATGAATCCTCAGTTTTACTAAAATGTGATCTGTATAATGGTATATCTGAACAGGCACTTCATTCTCTGCCATATGTCTCATAACTATCATAAATCGCCTATGCTCGCCAATTTTTTGAAGAAACGGATCTATTTGATGCGTATATAAGCAATCCTCCTCCCGCAATAAAAAATACTCACTCCAGTCTCTGCTAATATTACGGCGGACAAGCCATAGATCATTCACAGGTTCGGGCCGTTCTAATTGCCAACAGGAATAATTATTTCTTGCCCTTTTATAAGCATTAAAATATTGAATATTTCCATCAATTCCTGCCTCTTTCCACCAAGCAGACCTGACATAATCCTCAAACCATGTCACAACATCCGTAACTACTTCTGGCTTATATAGCTTATTTCTCTGTGTTTTTTGAAGCATAGCCACACCTGAATAATACATTTCTGGAATAAGTACTGCTCCTTTTCTGCATTCCAGACTATCCAATAATGGCATTTGACTACTTCCTGCAAGAATTAAATTAGTCTCAAATCCAACATGCAGCAAATCGCCATGTCGTATCAATCTACTTAGCAAAATAGCAATGGGATTCTCTTCTACGGATTCTGTTTCAAACCATCTTTTTGATTCAGGAAACCTTTTTAACATTTCGCTTAATATAGATGTACATTTATCAAGGATATGCCTTCTGCTCACTCCCGTATTATCCGTTTGTACACTTGTGACAAGCCGATCTAAAGCGGAGGCTTTTATCCAGCTAGCCATTGCAGAATATAATACTCTATTACAATATTGAGTTTCCGATTCATTCTCATATCTATATATTCCCAAATCAGCCGCCATTGTAAGCAGAATTCTGCTCTCCATCCGACACACCTCACAGATATTTTGTCATATATTTGTCCAATTTTATGTCAAAACCAATTGATGAAAAAATCTCCAACAATTCTTCTTTTTTCCCGTTGGCTTTTGCACTTAACACAATCTGAACTAATAACATTTCATTTGGTTCTATCATTCTATCCGTCGCTACCAAATACTTTGTATAATTCAACAATGCCGTATTGTCAATGATTCCATAAAACCTCTTTAACAGTTTTCGCTTTTTCCGGAACTCTTCTTTATCACATTTCTCATCATATTTCAAAGCAAAATCGAAAGCTGTGTGAAAAGATTTCAAAATATTTGTATCAAAGTCTACAACTCCGATATCTCCATCAATAAATATCGTTCGATTCCACACATAACTTGAAACCATATCTGTATTGATTCCATTCAGTGGAAAAATGAGAATGGCGTTATGCTCCCATTCTTCAGAATATTGCCTTATTTCATGAAAAGCATTCAGACTGAATCCATCAAAAATACCATTCACTAGAAATACTCTAGTTGTACTTTTTGTTTCTTGTCCAATCAAGTCACATATTGTTTTACAATGGGAACTTCCAATCGGTAATGTAACCATGCATACCCCCTCTTCTCCAAACATAGCGGAAACACAATCTGCGATCCTTTCTGCATTATCTGAACATACTATAGGCATTTTGCTACAGATAGCAAATATTATCATCTGTGCTATTTTAAGTGCAGCATCATCGTTGTATCCTGCCTTACTTAAGTTATCTGTAAGTTCTTCTTCAAAAGAATCTATATCCGTTATTTCATCGCCTAAAATGTACTCTTTTTTTCTATAAGTAACGGAAATATCATTGAAATCTTTTTCTGGTAATATATTCCCCCTGCTGGCATCATTTGGTATTACAAATGCCATTTCAGATATAAAATCCGCTGCATCTTTTTTTGCTGTGGCAATTCGAGCCGCAATTTTTTCTTCTACATCCCGAGCTAGTTTTTCCTGCCTTGAAATTTCCTCTTGAAGCTTTTCCAACTCCATCTTCATTCGGTCGTGCTTCTCTTTATATGTATTATAAATATTCGTTTCTTCATTGACAGATTTTTTCACTATATCCAGTTCATCCTGTGCCATGCGGATTTTTTTTGAATTCTCTGCTTTCCAGTCTTCAAAGAGCAATTCTTTGCATTTCATTACAAGTCTTGTGTTTCGTTCCATAGCTGCTCCAAGTGTATCCATATCAAGATCGCTTT
>JAAWIS010000147.1 GCA_022796475.1 Lachnospiraceae bacterium
CGAATTTCTCTCCCATATGTCCCATGATCTCCGCACGCCTATTAATGGGATTCTGGGAATGCTGGCCATTATGGAAAAAAGTCAGGATGAACAAAAACGGCAGAAGGAGTGCCGGGAGAAAATCCGTGTATCAACGGAACACCTGCTGTCCTTAGTCAATGACGTTCTTCAAATCAGCAAGCTGGAAAGCGGAAGGCCGGCAACGGTTGAAAAGCCCTTTGACCTTCATGATATATTAAAAAACTGCATTACAATCTTATCCATTCAGGCAGAAACGTCGGGAATTCGTCTGATACTTAAGGATCCTGACCTTAAGCATAACAGGCTTATCGGAAATCCGCTGCATGTAAAGCAGATCTTGATGAACATTATTGACAATGCCCTAAAATATAACCGGCCCAATGGTTCCGTATTTGTCCAGGTGAAGGAAACAGCCTGCCAGGGCGGGATTGCAAAATACCAGTTTGTAATTGAGGATACCGGAATCGGTATAGGGGAAGATTTTAAAAAGCACATTTATGAACCCTTTGCTCAGGAACATCAAGGTGCAAGAACCCATTATAACGGCGTTGGCCTTGGGATGTATATCGTAAAAAATCTGGTTGATCAGATGAATGGAACTATTGAGGTAAACAGCCAAATCGGAAAGGGAAGTATATTTCAGATTACCCTTCCAATTCAAGTGGATGGGGCATGGAGTATCCAGTCTGCAGATGAAGAGCAAACTATGCCGGATGATATTTCCGGAATGTATGTCCTTTTGGCGGAAGATAATGAGATTAACTGTGAAATCGTAGAATTTATGCTGGAACAGGCAGGCGCCAAGGTGGTAACTGCCAACGACGGAAAAGCTGCCGTAGATGCATTTGCAGCATCTGAACCAGGAACATTTGACTGCGTACTTATGGACTTGATGATGCCGGTTATGAGCGGATATGAGGCAACCCGCGTGATTCGGGGCTTAAACAGGCCGGATGCAGAAACTGTACCAATCATAGCATTGTCAGCTAATGCATTTGAAGAGGATGTTACAATGGCAAAGGATGCAGGGATAAATGAACATTTGGCAAAGCCGGTGGATATCAGCAAAATGTTCCGGGTCATGTGTCAGCTAAGGCGCTGATATGATAAGCAGAAGCGAATATGCAGATTATTTTGGTTTTACGCAGCATTTTGTATTTGATATTCACAAAAATAGAGAAAGGCACGGGATGGTGAAACAGAAACGATACTTACGAAAAAGAATTGCACTGGCCCTGTCACTTGCGTTTTCGTCACTTCTCTTGCTGGCTGGATGCGATACAGATAAAGGCTTGCCCTTTTATCTGTTTGAAGTCAACCCAAAAACGGTTTTGACTGTGGATGATGTCCGGTATATTGAAAAAACCGATGTAATCCGTCATCCCTCATACGTTTCTGGACTTTTTTGGAAATTTACCGGCGAAATTGGAGAGGTTATCGGCGTATGTGGTGGTGACAATGCAGAGCAGGGCGGCGGCTTTGATGTCTGCCGGATTGAGGGAGATGAAGAATATAATTTCCTTTATGTCCTGCCAAATCACTTTGTTTTTGGACCATATGCTACCTATTTCTGCACCCGGGAAGATTTACAAATAACAGCTCCATCTGCAAAAACGGTATCTTCTGTTGCAATCGGCTATAAAGATATGGAAAACATTTCAGCCCAGGTAGATGATCCTGCTATGATTGCCGCCTTGTTTGAGGTATTTAATGGTGACAGCATCCAGACATTAGATGGCCAGGACTGGGTGTACGGCTCTTTGATTATGCGCCACAAGGATTTTCCTTTTCTTCAATGTGACATGGAATGTTGTTATTCGCCGGAGCAGGAAATATCCTATTGCAAAAATAAAGACCGTGAATGGTTTGTTTTGCCTGCTGAGTGGAATACGATTATTTCAGAATATGGCTTCCCTGCTAAAGATAATTAATGTTCTATATTGAGCAAAAATGATATGGCAGCAAGGATCATGTTTATGAAAGGGAAGTTTTGAATATGAAAAAATATATCTTAACAGGCTGTTTTTTAATATTCGTTATCAGTTCGTTATTTTTCTAAAATTAAACATATTTCAGCCTCATGGGGTAGTATTGCCAGCAATTTCGAAGGAGATTGCCAATGGTATGGTAAAAGAAAATGAATGTTACATTGTCAGGATTACGAATTTTTACGATGGAAACCCTACTTTTTCGAGATGGCTCTATATGGAAGGAACAGAAAAAACCCCTATGTTTTTAATAGGACATAGCCCTACTGATGAACTATCATATATATTTATGAAACCGGAACGCAATACTTTTTTAGTGAAAGGATATGTTCATGAAGGATTAACGCTTTATCGTGAAAAGACGACAGTATTTTTTGTAGAAGAATGGTATTCGAAAGGGGCGGCCCCGCTCATGTGGAACCCCCGCTGACACCGGGAATAGTAAGCGTCGGTCACGCGCTTTTGTATCGTTTCTCGCTCTAACTGGGCGAACACGATACAGATATTCAGCATGGCCCGGCCCATCGGGGTAGACGTGTCAAACTTTTCCGTAGAGGAAACAAACTCTTATATGATTGACGAACGTAAAAGCGTACGCTATAATATAGATATAATCAATGAAGGAGTGATGACATGATCGCAATAAGTGCAACTAAGGCAAGAGAAAATATTTACCAGATCATTTCAGATGTAAATGCAAATTGTGAGCCTATTACCATAACCAACAACAAAGGGAAAAATGCTGTTTTAATAGGGGAAGCTGATTGGAGGGCAATAGAAGAAACCTTGTATTTGATGTCGATTCCAGGAATGACAGAATCCATTATTGCAGGTGGAAAAACACAAATCGAGGAATGCGTTTCTGAGGAAGAGGTGGAATGGTAATTGTATCGCATTGTCTATGAAAAACAGGCGGTAAAAGATATTAAAAACCTGAAAGCGGCTGGATTGGATAAGAAGGCGAAGGAGTTGATTGAAATCATCCGAAAAAACCCATTCCAGACGCCGCCTGTTTATGAAGGATTAGTTGGAAATTTGCAGGGATTTTATTCAAGGAGGATTAATATTCAGCACCGGCTGGTATATCAGGTGTATCAGGAGAAGGTTACCGTAGATGGTACGGTATACCAGGGAACCGTGAAGATTATTCGGATGTGGACACATTATGAAAAAATAAAATGATTTTTTATATAGCCAGTAAAAAATTTTATTCTAAGTTGAAAATACTTTGGAACAGATGAATTATGCCTATGGATTTAAAAAGAATAGCGACCGCAAGTGTTACTGCTAGTATTTCAGTTACAGATGTATTATCTTCTTATATTAATGAAGGAGATAAGGAACCATCTTGGGATGGAAAATATATATTTATTCGAATAAGAATAAGAGAAAAGAAAGGATCAAAAAAGTACCAGTTCAGGTAAAAGGAAAGAAAGAGGATGATTTCTCTACAGAGATAATAAAATATCCAGTTTCGATAATAGATTTGGAAAATTATTTTTATGATGGTGGTGTGGTGTTTTTTGTGGTATATATTAGTAATAATGGATTAAAGACAAAAATATATTACGCTTGCTTACTTCCAATAAAGATACGTTCTATTTAAGACAATAATATAAAAAACAAAAAGTCAATAAATATCGAGTTGAATACTTTTCCAGAAGATAATCAGAGAAAGGTATCGGTACTCTTGAATTTTTATGATCATATGCAGAAGCAGACCAGTTTTGCAAAATCAAAATTACAGTCTTTAGATGACTTGAAGAAACAAGGTGTTTTAGAAGGCATTACTTTTTTTCTATCGAATTATGGAAATACAAATTTAAATCAATATCAATTATTATTTCAAGATGAAATATATATGTATGCTAATATCAAAGGGAGTACAGTGCCGCAACCGGTTGTGGATATTCCTATAGATTTACATATAGCAGAAACAGTAGAAATGAAAATTAGTGTAAATGGAAGAGTCTATTATTCACAATATCAAATTGTGCGTTCAAAAGAAAAAGTAGTAATAACTATAGGGAAGAGTGTTTTTATTACAATATTTGAGGAAACAAAAGGTCTTATAATTAAATTTACACCAACACCGATTTTAAAATATGCAATCATTGATTGGTAGTGTAAAATAGTTTGTGTCTTTGGAAAAAAATAGCTCCTTTTTGGTAAGAATTCAGATATGACAATTCTTATCGAAAAGGAGTATTTTTAT
>JAAWIS010000148.1 GCA_022796475.1 Lachnospiraceae bacterium
ATAAAGTCACCTATTATTGAGAAAATTATGTGTTCATTCATGGAACAAAAACTCTAAAATTTCACTTATAAACTCCGTACTGCTCTTGGTTTCTAAAATATATTGTATAATATCTCTGTTTTCTAAGTGATTATCGCATAATATATCTCCTGTATTTTCCGCGTTACAATCAGGATTTATATCATTTGCTACCAGGCATATAAAAGTCAGATATGAATATCTGGCATAGTGTTCCCTTATATTCCTCCAATCAGAGATTAAAGCATGCCTGGTTATGTATTTTGCAATTTTATCCTGTAGCTGTATGATCATACTTTCTGAATCACTCCATTTTCATATACTAAATAAGGAATTCCCTTAAATATTTCTTTATGGATAAGATTAAAGGATTGGTTTATCCATGTCCTGAATTCCAATGTTTCACCGAATTTTTTTGTTAAAAAATCTATAATTTCTTCCAATTTGCAGCTATTTACCAGAATTCCGGTACTTATGTTATATCCCAGATAATAAAGGACGGTATTGTGTAAAATCATATTTTGATACTTTTCGAGCATGGTTTTCATAGCCAATGGATTTTCTTGTATTTTTTTTACAATTATTTCCGGATTTATATGCAAATCTTTTGAAACATATTCAAGAAACCCATCGCATCCCAAAGAATTTTTTGATGTTTTGGTTCTTTTTAAGCTGCAGGAAGTATCTGCAAGTTTAGCAATGTATGTGTCCAGTTTATCTAAATCTATATCTGTTGACCCATGGATAAGATATGCACATTCTCCTATAGTTCCTTTTATAATTCGTATTCCAGGACCTGATGCAATGAATATCTGATTGTCAAGAAGCACCCGCACATTTAAACCAGCAGTGCCTGTATCACTGTAAACCATTTGTGTGACAGGAAAATATTTGACATTTCTTAGTGCAGATCCCTTTTGATTCTTTATATACTCGCTGTCCTTTCCCCATTTTACAACCCGGTTATTTAATCCCTGCCATCTGCAATAGCCGCCTCCGTTGCTAACCATAACCCAATCGGAATCGTTAAAGTGTTCCCAAAAATATCCTACCAGTTCTTCTGCATTTCCTGTTGAAGTTCCTTGCATAGGTACTGCAATATCTTTGTATAATTCTTTATTTAAACGAATACTGTTTAATGTTCCTTTCTCAGTAAAATCATAGCCGTTAATGTTATTAATTTCTTTTTGTGGTAAATAAATATATTTTTTTTCCGTGGTAATGGATTTTATTTTTTCACGAAAAGATAATTCATTTAAATTCAGTACTCCGATCATGTTATCGTGAATAAATTCTTTTCCCAATATGAGCAATGAGACATTTGATTTTTCACCGCTTAAATCCTGAAAAGCTCCGGCACCAAGATTAACAATCTTATAGATACAGTATTGTGATGTGATTCGCTCTCTTATTTTTTTAAATGTTTTTAAGTGCATCCATGAGTTCTGAGAAACAATTCCGCAGATACCCTTAGGTTTTAACATTTTGTAGATAGCATCAAAAAAGGATACACACATGTCGCAATTAGCGTCAGGATAGTTTTTCTTTAAAAATACTTTTTGTTCAGAAAGCATACCCTTGATTGTTGCAAACGGTGGATTTGTCAAAATAATATCTGCATTTCCCAATGCTGAATCTATGCTTGTTTTATTCCCGTTTAGTATATTAACAACTGTCTGGTTATCTGTTGACAGAGCCCCGCATATGTCATCAGATTGCAATGACCGGAAAATATTAGGACATATGTACTCCCATATTTCAAATGAAATCTCTTCATTTTTATGGTTTAAGATTGCCAATACCCTCAACCGAATATTTACTAACGCTATGCGGGTTATATGGCGATCAATATCATATCCATATAACTTCGTTACATTCCATATTACCTTCTGTAAAAAGTTATTTTTGGTCTCATTACATTGAGCACACATAAATTCTAAACATTCGACAAGAAAGTTTCCGCCTCCTGCACATGGATCGACTATTTTATTCGCATTTTGAAGCTGGTGCATATGGCCGATCAAATAGTTTATCATATAGCTTTCTGTAAAAAACTGTGTTTGGCTGTATACATTTCCTTTAATAATTTTGTTGAAACGGTTTTCCGGGATGCGCACCAGTCTCTTCTGGCTACCCGGATGAGTACGGAGCAGATGCTGCCGATTGTGGAGAAGATGGACCGGGTGGGGTATCATGCGGTGGAGTGCTGGGGCGGCGCTACGTTTGATACGGCGCTTCGGTTTTTGAAGGAGGATCCCTGGGTCCGGCTTCGGAGGCTTCGGGAGGGATTTAAGCATACGAAGCTGCAGATGCTTTTGCGGGGGCAGAATCTGCTGGGGTACAGCCATTATTCGGATGATGTGGTGGATTATTTCTGCCGGAAATCGGTGGCAAATGGGATTGACAATATCCGTATTATGGATTGTCTTAATGATATTCGCAACTTAAGGACTGCGATGAAGGGAACCCAGGCGGAGGGCGGCAGGGCCATTGTGGCTCTGGTGTATACTCTTGGGGAGGCCTACACGCTGGATTACTGGAGGGATGTTGCCAGGCGGATTGAGGATATGGGAGCGGATGAGCTGGGGATTAAGGATATGGCCGGGCTTTTGACGCCGTACCGGGCGGAGGAACTGGTAAGGGCTTTGAAGGACACGGTGGGGATTCCGGTGGCGGTCCATACCCATTATACGGCAGGGGTGGCATCTATGACGTATTTGAAGGCAGTGGAGGCAGGGTGCGACAGCATTGACTGTGCCATATCGCCTCTGGCTCTGGGAACCAGCCAGCCGGCTACGGAGGTGATTGTGGAGACCTTTCGGAATACGCCTTACGACCCGGGGCTGAACCAGGAGCTGCTGGGGGAGATTGCGGATTATTTTGCATCGATTCGGGCGGAAGCTATTGACAGCGGGCTTTTGAATCCGAAGATGCTGAGTGTGAATATTAAGACGCTGCAGTATCAGGTTCCAGGAGGGATGTTGTCGAATCTGGTGGCGCAGCTGAAGGAGAGCGGACAGGAGGACCGGTACCGGGAGGTGCTGGAGGAGATTCCCAGAGTGCGAAGGGATTTCGGGGAACCGCCTCTGGTTACGCCTTCTTCTCAGATTGTGGGGACCCAGGCGGTGCTGAATGTGATTAGCGGGGAAAGGTATAAGATTACCACCAAGGAGTCCAAGAGATTACTTCTGGGGGAGTTTGGGCAGACGGTAAAGGAGCCTGACCCGGAGGTGAAGAGGAAGATTACGGGAGGGCAGGCCGGCATTACCTGCAGGCCTGCGGATCGGATTTTGCCTCAGCTGCCTCAGTTTGAGAAGGAATGTGCCCGGTGGAAGCAGCAGGAGGAGGATGTGCTGACCTATGCCATGTTTCCGGCGGTTGCCAAGGAGTATTTTCAGTATCGGGAGGCGCAGCAGACGAAGGTGGATATGAGTGTTGCGGATACGGTGAATGGGGCGTATCCGGTGTGAGGGAAGGATAAAATTACCTCCAACCGGAAAGGGGTTACGGATGCTGATAAGGAGCTGCTATGCAGCTCCTTAAGCTATACATTCCGCCGGATGGTATCCTGTATCCGTCTCTTTACCTCTGCGGCAATCTCCGTGGTCTTCATATCCTTGTATTCATCATAATATAAAGGCTTTAAGAAATGTACCTGCACGGTTACCAGGGCGGCGATGGTGTTGGAGTCAAAGGGCTTAAAGGAGTCAATCAGTGCCACGGGAACGATGGGGCATTGGGCCTTGGTTGCCGCCTTGAAGCTGCCTCCCTTGAAATCCTGGACTTCATTTCCGTTCTTGGAACGGGTGCCCTCTGCAAAAATGATATAATTTCTTCCTTCTGTCACCTCTTTTGATACGTCAGTGATTACCTTCAGGCCTTGGCGGATATCATTTCTGTCTATCATGTGGGCTCTCATGCATGCAAACACCCTTTTCAGAAAGAAATGGTTTTCCACCTCTTTCTTCGCTACAACAGAGAAAGGTTTGGGGCATGCCTCCAGGATTGCCAATACGTCATAAAGCCCCTGATGATTGGGGAAAAATATAAAGCCGCTTTTCTGCGGAATGTTCTCCCGGCCATGGGCTTCTATGGTGACATTTCCCCCTTTATTGGCACGTTTGACAATGAATCGCAGCATTTTAAAGTGTTGTTCTTCCGTATATTTATCCACATG